>NZ_DATJJF010000131.1:0-45787 GCF_035492435.1 Trinickia sp. | reverse complement strand
GACTACCGTTCGGCGCTGCGCCGTCTTGCGTTGCTGCGTCAGCAGCAGAGAAACGAGATTATGCAGACTGTTTCGTCAGGCGTCAAGCGTTTTTTTCATCACCGCTTGCCTCGCCGTCGACCGTCACATGCTCGCTACCGCTTAATCCGCATGCCGCCTACGGCCCGCCGCCAACTTCCTGCGTCCCGCTTCTCCTCGCGCCGCCGTTGCCGGTAAGCGCGAAGGAGCGTGATTCTAGGCGCCTTCGATGTGCGTTGCAAGAGAAATCGACAAGCGCTGACCCGCGGTACCTTTCGCGGCCGCGCAAACTGCATGGCAAAGGCCCAACCAAACTGAAGCAACGCTTGACGCTGGCGTCGCACGCAGGTTTCATACGGACTCCTTACAGGGCGAGGAGCCCCGCTGCTTACCTGAATTGCCGCGCATGAACCGCTTCTACTTCTAATGAACTATCAACCGATACTCGATCAGATCTATCACGACATACAGCCCTGGCGCACCGCCGGCCGCATCGCCAACTACATTCCCGAACTCGCAAAAGTTCCTGCTGAGCGCTTTGGCATCGCTGTTGTCACGCTCGACGGCCAGGTCTTCGATGTCGGCGACACCAACGTCCGATTCTCCATCCAAAGCATTTCCAAACTCTTTTCGTGCACCCTGGCCTTCCAGTTGCTTGGGGACGCGCTTTGGCAGCGTGTCGGGCGAGAGCCATCGGGCACCGCGTTCAATTCCCTCGTCCAACTCGAGACGGAGCGCGGACTACCGCGCAACCCATTCATCAACGCAGGCGCACTTGTCGTAGCCGATGTGCTGTGCCGGCGTTTCGTACGCGCAGAAACAGCGATTGTGCAGTTCGTGCGGCGCCTCTCGGGCTCTCCCGATATCGATTACGACACGCGCGTCGCCGAATCCGAACTCGCACACGCCGAGCGCAATCGCGCGATGGCACACTTCATCGCGAGTTTCGGCAACTTGCAGATGCCACCGGAATCCGTTGTTGAAGCCCATTGCCGCCAGTGCGCTATCGAGATGAGTTGCGTCGAAGTGGCCCGTGCCGCCCTCTTCCTGGCAAACGGCGGTGTCGTGCCGTCAACCGGCGAACGCATTATCGACGCGAGTTCGGCCAAGCGACTGTCCGCCCTGATGCTGACCTGCGGCACTTATGACGCCGCTGGCGACTTTGTCTATCGCGTCGGGCTGCCAGCGAAAAGCGGTGTGGGCGGCGGCATCGTCGCCGTGCTGCCCAGTGAAATGGCCGTTTGCGTCTGGTCGCCCGGTCTCGACGCGACTGGAAACTCGCTCGCCGGCACGCTTGCACTTGAATGGCTCACCACGCTTTCCGGCCGCTCCATCTTCTAGACTGTTACGCCAATAAACCCCCAACTTGCCGCAACTCGTGTCGCAGGCTTGGCTGCGGCGAATGAGCTGAAGTTCCGCCGCACATGCCACACCAGCCAGCACAGGCTCCGCGGCGCCTCGTTCGATGCGCTCAACCGCTTAATCTATGGCGACCAATGCCCTTATCCTGCCGAGCACACCGCTCGTAATTTAGCTTCAACCAATTTTGCTGCAGGTTGACATTCATCCGTCAATCGGAATGCGGATGACCGACCGCACTCCGTTTCCCGTCGCGCGCAAATCGTTCTAAGCTTCAGGTGTCAGGGCGACCCTTCGCCGCCCGCGGCGACGCTTCGCGCGTCGGCTCAGAACAATGGAAACCCACCCGTTGCCGTGCCTGTCGCCCGCATACACCGCTGTGCAGAATCGACGCCGCGTGCTGCGGTTGCCGGCATGGCTGGTTCACGCTGCAGCCTTTATCGCATTGGCTCTGTCTTGCCTTGTCGCCCTGGCGGCGGCCCCACGAGAAGTCGTTGTGATTCCCGTCGCGGGTGCGATCGGCCCAGCCAGTGCAGACTTCATTGTTCGCGGCCTCGCGCGCGCCGCGCGAGATGACGCCCAGCTCGCTGTCCTTCAGCTCGATACCCCCGGCGGGCTGGATACCTCGATGCGGCAAATCATCAAGGCCATTCTCGCCTCGCCGGTACCGGTGGCCACCTTCGTTTCGCCGAGTGGCGCTCGGGCGGCTAGCGCAGGAACCTACATCGTCTATGCGAGCCATGTCGCCGCCATGGCGCCGGGCACCAATCTCGGCGCGGCGACGCCGATTGAACTGGGGGGCGGGGCGAGTCCCGAAGGGCCGTCGCCGCGTCAAGGCGCCAAGGGCAGCGACAAAGACAAATCGGCCTCCTCGCCAGAGACGCAGGACAGCCAATCCACGGAGACGCGCAAGCGTATCGGCGATGCGGCCGCCTATATACGCGGGATGGCGCAGATGCGCGGGCGAAACGCGGATTGGGCAGAGCGCGCTGTGCGCGAAGCCGTTAGCTTGTCGGCGCGCGAAGCGGTGGAGCTGCACGTCGTCGACTTGAGCGCACGCGACATACCGGATCTTCTTCGGCAACTCGACGGTCGGACGCTTCAAACCGTGGCTGGAGATCGCCACCTCGCGACCGCCAACGCGCTAGTGCTTCGCCTGGAACCAGACTGGCGTAGCCGTTTGCTCTCAGTCATTACTGATCCGAATGTCGCGCTGATTCTGCTTACGATCGGGATATATGGGCTTTTCTTCGAGTTCGCGAATCCGGGCTTTGTCCTGCCGGGCGTGGCGGGCGCTATATCGCTGTTGATCGGTCTTTTTGCGCTGCAATTGCTGCCCATTAACTACGCCGGCCTCGCGCTCATTCTTCTCGGAATTGCATTTCTGATCGCTGAGGCGTTCCTGCCGACGTTCGGCGCGCTTGGTTTCGGCGGAATCGTGGCCTTCGCAGCCGGTGCGCTGATGTTGATCGATACAGACGTGCCCGGCTACGGCATACCGCTGCCCGTGATCGCAGCAGTGACAGCGACAAGCGCGCTTTTCGTCTTCGTTGTGTCTAGCTTTGCCATCAAAGCCCGACGACGGCCCGTTGTGACTGGATCCGAAGCGATGGCCAGTTACGTGGGAGAAATTCTCGACGGGGGGCTCGCCCGCACCGAAGGCGTGAAAGACGATGAAGCGACGGGGTGGGCGCTCGTCAACGGTGAGCGTTGGCGCGTTCGCGCGTCCAGTGTACTTCCCGCTGGCAGTCGCGTGCGCGTGACCCATCGCAGCGGCCTCACGCTGACCGTGGTACCCATCGCGAATTCAAAAGAAGGAGAACCGTCATGATCGGCTTTACTTTCGGTTTCAGCAGTCTTTTGATTCTGCTGACCATCATCTTCATCGCCTCAGCGTTGCGTATTTTCCGCGAATACGAACGCGGCGTCGTCTTCACGCTAGGGCGCTTCTGGAAAGTGAAGGGGCCCGGACTCGTCATCATCGCGCCAATCATCCAGCAAGCGGTGCGCATGGACTTGCGCACGGTCGTCTTCGATGTCCCGCCGCAGGACGTGATTACGCGCGACAACGTTTCAGTCAAGGTCAATGCCGTTGTCTACTTCCGCGTTGTCGATCCCGAGAAGGCCGTCATTCAGGTGGCCCGCTTCTTCGATGCCACAAGCCAGCTTGCGCAGACGACGCTGCGCGCTGTCCTGGGCAAGCACGAACTCGACGAGTTGCTTGCCGAGCGCGAACAGCTCAACGCCGATATTCAGAAGGTGCTCGATTCCCAAACGGATGCCTGGGGCATCAAGGTATCTAACGTCGAAATCAAGCACGTGGACATCAACGAATCAATGATCCGGGCGATCGCGCGACAAGCGGAAGCCGAACGCGAACGGCGCGCCAAAGTCATCCATGCCGATGGTGAGCTGCAAGCCTCGCAAAAACTGCTGGAAGCGGCCCAGACGCTAGCCAAACAGCCTCAGGCGATGCAATTGCGTTATCTGCAAACACTAACGACGATTGCTGCCGACAAGAACTCCACGATTGTCTTCCCGCTGCCGATCGAAATTCTCAACGCCGTAGTCAATCGCGGTTGATGCAGGTGCTCTCGGTGATTTCAAACTAGCGCATCGGCTCGATCAGGCTCGCTCACGATGAACGGCCGCGCTTGGGCCAACTTCCCATCAAGGCATGAGCGAATCCGCGGCGCGCGAGTTCGCCTCGTAAAACCGGACGTAGCCGCTGCGGAGTACTACACAGCGTGCGTTCGTCTCCGACAAGAGACGGCGAGTGGCTGCTTGAATCCGTGCCCGATGTGCGTCAAACGCACCAACCATGTCCTCGAATCGCGGCGATTCCGCACCAAAGTGGTCCTCGAGCGCTTCCGCCGTGATGGTGCACTGCAAACGCCTACCGTTGACGAGTGCCGTGAAGGCCAGCGTCAACTCACGTCCGCAGTACTCTGGCGCTTCTTCCGGAAAAGTGATGTCCATCGATTTCACCTTTTAGATGACGAAAGCGGGCTGACGACTGCGCCCCTCGAATCGACTTTCCGGAGAAAGCGCGAGCAAACACGGCAGGCAACGGCATCCGCCCGCCGATTGCATTCACTTTAGGACGTTTGTGGCGACACGCAAGTTTTACGCGCACCTCGCGGCGTACACGTAATCGAGCTGACATACCACCCCAAAAACATTGGGTTGAGAATCCTTCGTAAGGAGTCCGAAATATTTTAGTTGGGGCAATCAGAGTTCGAGACAGGTAGTAGTGCTATGGCATGTCCCTTGGTGAGACGTTTAAAAGTAGCGCACAACTGAATATGCCAACCACGATCCCAGCCAACCCATAAAGCACTATGTCGCTTTGGTCTACCAACAAGCCGCGAACTGTCACGGCAATCCCACCTACGGCGACCAGCGTCGCGACGATGGCCAGCACAACGCTCCATTCCCACCGAGCCATGGATTCTCCCGAAATGCGGCGCACGTCTAACGTTTTCCGTGCGCAAGTTTCGTTATCATTGCAGCCGCCACGAGCAATGCAACGCGGACTATCCCGCACAGACCCGGCCCCACGCGCCCCGACTACGGCTTTGTTATGCTGGCGCGCGGAAAGGAAAGCTTTGTCATCCCTGCAGACAAAACCGCCTGCTTTAGCCCCTCACTTTTCATGGAATTGTCCCAACGCACGCCGCTCGTCATGGTCCTACCGCTCGAGGAGCAGTTTGAAGCACCCACTGACCTGACCTTGCTGGAAGCTGCTGGCTTTGCTGCCATACGATTGCCTAGGTCCTGCCGCAACGGGACGTGTCGCGCCTGCATGTGCAAAATGTTGAGCGGCACGGTTTCCTATCGGATTGAGTGGCCGGGTCTCACGAAGGAGGAGAAAGGGGAAGGCTGGATTCTGCCGTGTGTCGCCTGCGCCGAATCGGACCTCGTTATCGAGGTGCCCGAAGCCGAAATGATTACGCCCAAATAGGCCCTACTTGCAGTGCTATATTGGATGACCTCGCACGGGCGGCAAGGCTTATGCGTCTAATTGGCTTTTTGCAAGTTATTTGGAGGGTATATGTCATTCGAGCACCGGGGCTTTCGCGTGAGCGTCGATGTCGTGCCTGATGAGGCGGACGTCCAATGGCTTTGCTGCGCCACGATCGAAGGGATCAGCGAGGAGGCTCGTACGGCCGTAATTCCGAACATCGAGTTGACAATTCCACGGCTCAAGATCGATGTGCTGATGGCGCTGAACATGATCGAGCACAGAGCCGTGTCCTCCATTGACGAGTGGCATGACCGCACGACGATAACGCCGTAACCGCCACCACACTTTGCGCCGTGTGCGAACTCAAAAGTGCCAGGGGCTCGCCAAACGAGCCTCCCCGGCGGTTGCAAGCACGCTTCAGAACGAGACAATCGCGAAGTCTTCCTTGCCGACATCACACAGCGGACAGCGCCAATCAGCGGGAATATCGGCAAAGCGTGTTCCGGGCGGGATGCCTTCTTCCGGACAGCCGGCCTCTTCGTCATAAACCCAGCCGCAGATCACACACACCCATTGCTTGAACCCTTCGGCCGATGGCTCGCTGGCGTTATTGGGCCGCGGAGTATCTGCCGGAGTCTCTGCCAGGGCGGGAACCGTCTCGTCCAGGCTGACGACAACCGGCGCGGACGTACCCATGTCATCCATGGCCAGACGCTCCTGGAGCGCTTGAAGAAGCCGTGTCGCCTCTTCCTTAGTCAGATCGATCCAGCACGGATCGCCCGCGCCATCATTCAACCGTTGCGGGGAGAACTGAATTTCTACGGCAATCCCTTTTTTGTACATTGCAAACTCAGACAAGCCAACGTGCAAGCAGTGAGCCGATCACGCCGGTCAGTGCGACGATGCCAAGAAATTGCAGCAGCGTCATCGATGACGTTTCAGTTTCGGGAGGAGCCTTCCTCGAGTTCACCGGGTGTTTCCTTCTTTCAAATAGTCTTGTTGTTGTCGCGATCGATCCTCGGGCCGTTCCCGAGCGATGAACGGCGAGCCTGGATAACCGTCGAGGTTGCCATATCCGCGTTGACACCCTTTCGATATCGGTTCAGCGCCTGAGCACTCGCCAACGGCAGGGATTCGCAAAAAACTCGCTCCTGCGAGTTCCTTCGCTGACCGGTCAGTTGGCAGGACCGGTAGTCTATCGATTCGGTGCCCGGACGCAAATCACTAAAATTGGGACTTATCGCCCCAGTAGCTGGGTGCCGTCTTCCCAACGCGCAAACAGTTGCCGCTCGAAGTAAGGCGACTGGTCGATTATCTGGCGGATGGCCTTGCGTGATATCTACTGGGAGAGTTTACGGTCCCGCTATCCCTGCACGGCCTCATTCGTCGAACCGAAGAGTTCGCATTCAGCCGGCTGCCGGTCATGCTGACGAGCGCGAGACCTTCCGTGTCGCTCGCGGGCTGCAGGCCGGCCCTCCCAATGCTGCTGACAACCTCGACCGTACCGCAATCTATCCAGAAAACTGTATCGGGACCGTACCGGCAACGACGACTAGACTGTGGTAATTTCCCGCCAGGTCTACAAGGAACAGACGCCCATGTCCGCACCGCTTTATGCCGCCCTGCCCGCGGCGATGACATTCGCGCTGGTGATGTCGATTACGCCGGGGCCGAATAACACAATGTTGCTGGCTTCCGGCGTCAACTTCGGCTTTCGCAGGACGCTGCCACATATGGCCGGAATTACGTTTGGCTGCATGATCATGATGGTCGCGATTGGGCTGGGGCTCGGGCAGCTATTTGAACGCGTGCCGACCCTATACACGGCACTGCAGGCCGCGAGCGTCGCCTACCTTCTCTATTTGGCGTGGAAGATTGCCATGTCGCGATCGATATCGGTGACCAACGCCAACGGACGGCCGATGACATTTCTCCAGGCGGCGGCTTTTCAGTGGGTGAATCCGAAAGCCTGGATGATGGCGATCACCGGAGTAACTGCCTTCCGGCTTCACAACAATCTGTTGACAAACACTGCGCTGTTGGCAATTGCATTCGCAATCGTCAATTTGCCGAGCATCTCGGTCTGGGCTGCTTTCGGATCAGCCGTGCGGGGCTGGCTCTCGAATAGAATCGTGTTGCGCGCGTTCAATTGGACAATGGCCGCATTGTTGGTCGCGTCGATTGCGCCGGCTCTCGAGCACACAACACACTAATTTCGTTACCAGCACCCGCCTCGCCTGCTCGTCAGCCCCGGCAACGACCGAGCGGCGGGCCCCCATTCCCACGTACGTCCATTAGGAGCTGCTGTCGCAGCGCAAAAGCGACTTCAGCCCCTGCGTCTTCGCTCGCCCTACGAGACATTAATCAGATCAAAGCCAACCGCTATCTATCGGATAGGTGGGGTCAATGGCGATCCACCCGGCCGCTTCGCCTGTTGTTCGACATGGGGAGAGTGCAGGTACAAGTCTCGATCATCCCCACACTACAAGACCCATTGGACTGACCATTTTTTACCCCGACGGGGGTAGACAAATCGTCGCGGTGCATGAGCCGCCATGCCGAACCGGACGAAGCAAAACAGACTGCATTAGCCTCTCTTCTTTCGAGCAATCGTACGAAACGGCAGTAGCCATACACTATTGTTGCGCGATGGGCAATTGTGTTTCACCCGATATAACGATGGTTCTTGTCGTCGTCGGCGAATACATTTAGGGGGCAGTTTCAAGGAGCAGCAATGAGGACCAGAAAATCCCCAGCCCCAGATCTCAGTGGTGTCCAAATCCAGATTCTCGAGCAGTCCGAACACACGCTTATCATTCGCTGGGTCGAGCCCGGCCGCTGTCATTACGGTGAGCAACGCTGGCGCCGTCGTTCCGCGAACGCATCCGGAACGTGTATCGTGTCGCGCCGCGCAATCCGCCGGGGCGATGCGGTGTTTCGGCCTGCCGAGCGCCCTGCGCCCGCTAATGCCTACGCAATGATTTCGGTCGAGGCTTTCGAGCAAACCATCAATGAATAAGAAATCTTTCAATTTGCATTGATTTTCTTTTCATTTTCATATCACCCCACCTGTCCAGAGCGTGGGACACAAGTTGCACGTCTGTTCATATTACCTTTCACTTTTCTTTCCTGGCTATCGGCGACGACACCCTTTGACGATCTCATTTCCCCAATGTGTCAAGCTCACCGAGCATCAGGATTTGAAAAACAACATTTCAGGTTATTAAGCGTCATCGATTACGACTCGTCCCGCCAATTAAAAAACTATCGACGAAATAGAAAAACGACATGGCGAATCTATTAGATTCGGGCGATTCAAGCGGGATTGATGTTATCGCTACACTCTTAAACGTGGCCGTGAGCGTGCGAGACGAGTGACGCTAAAAACCTAAGCGACGAACATCATCAGCTTACGCCGCGGCGCATAACACCCGTGCTTGAACAGTAACGCGTGTTATCCGCGATCGAAACCACGCCGGAAATCGCCACTAACACCATTTACGGCATTCGCTTGCGCGCTGCGATCCCTGCGGGCCGACGGCTACACAGGTGACACAGCGCACTTTCTTTTCGCTTCCCTGTTGTTGCCTGTCGATTCGATTTGCGGCTGCCTCTGTATGTCGTCCGGCGCGCGAGCCCCCTATCGTGTACCGCTGGTGAATCGACACTATCAAGATGTAACCAAATGTTACGTACACACACTGAGATTTCAAATTTCGCACCGGTTCTTTTTACCAAAGCACCGCATGCGGAACACAGCGAAAGCGACGTGCCCGCCCCTATTAACCACACATTTGAAATGGGCTTTTCCGCCGCACGCCGCGTCCCTGAGTGGTCTAACAACCTATAACAATCGCGACTCAAGATTTCTCGCGATTCGAGCTATGCTCATGTTTTCCTGCACGGTTGACCAGTTCGCCGCAAGCGTGGATCGGGTCGAGCCATTCGGCTCGGCCCGATAATTTCTTGCGATCGACTAGTACAAGGACTCCACTTCAGTCCAGCGAGGGGAACTCGAACATGAAACTTGATTCCGCCACCTTCCGGCAACTGCGCCGCCTCGCCCCCGTTCTCGACGACGTCCTCAACGCGAACGAAATCGAGTATGCCGATCAGGCTGTGAATCTTGCTGCGCTTGCTACGCTGTGCGCTGAGCTCTTCGATGCCTACCAGTGCCTGCATCCGCAAGCAATAGAGCAGGCACGGCTCGATACGTCGCTCGAATCGTCCTAGGTATTGTTGCGTGCAACCTCCCCGGAGCACGTCCCAGCCCTCGACAGCGCCCGAGTCCACAAGGCAATGCCGAAATCTCCACATGTTGTGCGCCCACCAGCACTGCGCATACACCGTGAATTAACGGTCTAGCAGGCTGCCCTGCTGCGCGACAGCTAGCTTGTCCACCGCGGCATCCTTGGCGTCCTCACTCCACAACGCCGTTCGTTCCGCCGTTCACCACATTCCCCGCCTCACCTACCACATCGTCCCCCTCGGGCGGCACCTCGTAATAAATGTAGTTGCGAATCATTTTCATTACGATTACCCTTCTATTCCTTTCGAACATTACAGCGAATTGAAAAGGGATATTCATCGTCATGCAGTGGTACCGCAGCGCAAGCACCACCCGTCGATTCACGTTTTCATCGTTCCGCTGCGTCGCCATCCGCGTCCTGTCTGCGGGTGCTCTGGCCGCCGGCGTTGCCCAAGGCAGTGCCAGAGCGGCAACGGAAACCGCGGAGGAAAAAATCGCAAAGACATCCACTGAACACGTTGCGTTGCCGGCAGTCATCGTGCGCGCACAGGCATTAGAAGGCCTTCCGCCTGTTTTGCCGGGCGGCCAGCTCGCCAGCGGCGCCCATTTAGGACTCCTGGGCAACCAAAACGTCATGGATGTCCCGTTTAGCGTGACCAGCTACACGTCGCAACGGATTCAGGACGCGCAAGCCTCAACGCTCGCCGAGGTTCTCGGCAACGACGCGTCGACTAGGTTTACCGGCCAGATCGGTGGCGTCTCCGATTCCTTCTATATCCGCGGCTTTCCGATCAATGAGGGAAATCTCAGCGAAATCGCCTTCGACGGCGTCTATGGCGTTTCGCCGAATTATCACCTCTTCACCGAATACATCGAACGCGTAGAGGTGCTGAAAGGGCCGGCTGCTTTGCTGTATGGAATGTCGCCAATGGGCGGCGTCGGCGGCGTGGTCAACGTAGTACCTAAGCGCCCCATCAACAAAGACATCACTCGCTTCACGCTCGATTATGCTTCTGACTCCCAAGGGGGCGTTGCCATGGATGTGAGCCGCCGTTTCGGCAGTGAACGTCAACTCGGCTTTCGCTTTAACGGGCTGCGCCGTCAGGGTGGCACGCCGCTCGATAACCAAAGCTCGCGAGCCGCGGTCGGCGCGTGGTCGTTCGACTACCAGGGTGAGCGGTTCCGTGCCACCTTGGACATGATCGAGCAATACCAGTGGGTCAACGCGCCCACTCGCCCCTTTCTCGTCGCGCCCACCATTCAAGTGCCCGCCGCACCGAATGGCAGCCGTAACATTACACAGTCATGGGCGTGGTGGAAGGCCAACGAAATGGCTACGCTGTTGCATGCCGAATACGACATCAACAACGCCGTTACCGTATTCGCCGATGCAGGCGGTGCCAAATCGGACGTCGCGCGCTTTTCAGATCAAACGCCGACTATCCTCGATGCCCTTGGGAATACGTTGTCGACACCGCATAACTTGAAGTTTCAGGTTAATCGATGGAGTGCGGATACCGGCTTGCGGGCGCGCTTCGCTACAGGGCCTGCGAAGCATGCTGTTGCAATACAAGCGAGCGTTTATCGCGACCGCGTGGCAAGCGCCAATAACTCCGGCGCGCCTATTGCCTCGAACATCTATGCCCCCGTTTCGAGCCCCGAGCCTGATGTGCCCGCGCCACCGCGTGTGCCGAAGGTGTCGGCATCCACGTTGGTCGGTGTGGCGATTGCCGATACGCTGAGCTTCATTGATGAGCGTCTGCAATTGACACTCGGCGTGCGACAGCAGCATGTGCAATCTGAGAACTTCGACCGAGCGACCGGCGTTCGCACTGCTTCGTACAACAAAAATGCCCTTACGCCGCTCGCGGGCATTCTCATGAAGCCGTTGAGCAACATCTCCATTTACGCCAATTACGTCGAAGGACTCAGCAAAGGCGATATCGCGCCCGCCGTCGCTTCGAACGCCGGTCAGGTATTTGCGCCTTACAAAACCAAACAGCACGAAGTCGGCATCAAGGCCGACTTTGACCGTATGCAGGCAACCCTCGCGGCTTTTCGAATCACCAAGCCGAGCGGCCAATTGTCCGGAACCACATTCGCAGTCAATAGCGAGCAGCGCAATCAAGGCCTCGAATTCACCGTTTCGGGGGAACCGGCTAACGGCATACGCATTCTAGGCGGCGTGACCTGGATCGACGCCACGCTCACGAAAACGAACGACGTCGCAACTCAAGGGAAGCGGCCCGTTGGCGTGCCGTCGTGGATGGCCAACGCAAGTGCGCAGTGGGATGTACCTTGGGTCGGCGGCATAACGCTGACTGGCGGTCTCAATTTCACGGGACGCGAGTACGTCGATCAAGCGAACACGCAATCCGTTGCCTCGTGGACCACCTTCGATTTCGGCGCGCAGTACCGGAAAAAGGTTTATGGCAAATGGACGACATGGCGTGCCGGCGTGCTCAACGCCTTCAACCGCGACTACTGGTCCGGTGTTGCCTCCTTCGGCACCATTTCGCTAGGTGCGCCGAGAACGGTGTTCATGTCGGCTTCCGTCGACATCTGATTCCATCAAATCATGCTCGCGCCATCTGACATTTCACTCGCCCAGACTGCTCGCCTCGATGCCCCGTCCATCACAGCGCAGACCCTGCCACCGCTACTTCATCGCGACGTGGCGTGCATCTTTCAGCGATCTCCCGAAAAACTGTTTGAGCTCGTACAGCGGTTCGGTTCGCCACTTCATCTCGTTTGGCCCCATGTGCTGCGGGAAAACATCGAGGGATTGCGCGCCGTATTACGCAAACATGATCTGCATTTCGAGATGTTTTACGGCGCAAAGGCCAATAAGTCGCAAGCCCTGCTGCAAGCGGCAGTGGAAGCGAGTGTGGGCGTGGACGTGTCCAGCATTTACGAATTGGGTGCCGCACTGCGCGCCGGCGTTGACGGTTGCGCCATTTGTGCGACCGGCCCGGCCAAAACGCGCGTTTTCCACGCTGCATTGATCGGCGCGGGCTCCCTGATTGCAATCGATTCACGAGAGGAATTCGACGATCTCGAGGCGCTCGCGCGGGAAACCCGGGCCGACAGCCCCACACGCGTCCTGCTGCGCTACCGGCCTCATGCCTCTCGGACAAGCCGTTTCGGTATGACGGTCGATGATCTGCTCGCATGTCTGCACCGTCTCGCCATTTCGCGAGATCTTTTTCGATTTGAGGGATTCCATTTTCATTTGCCTGGCTACAGCCATCAATCGCGTGTCGACGCCATTGCAGAACTCATGCCCCTCGTACAAGCCGCTCGCGCGCTTAATCTGCCCCTGCGGCTCCTCGACATCGGTGGCGGCCTGCCCGTGCGCTATGTCGAAAGCGCGCGGTTCGACGCATTTGCACGGGCGCAACGCCCCTCCGATTATCGGAATGGAATCGTTCCATCCAGGTTCTATCCTTATGGAGGACGCATCGGCGCGGCTGATTGGCTCGAACAGTTGCTGACATCCCCCTTGATGCCAGGATTGTCGGTTGAGCAGTATTTGAACCGGCAGCAGTTGACGCTCGCGCTAGAACCAGGGCGTAGTCTCGCCGATCAGGCCGCACTTTCCCTCTTTCGCATCACACGGGTGAAATCGCTTGCCGATGACACGTTCGTGGTGTTCGCAGAAGGCAGCAGCTTCAGCGCCTGCGAAACCTGGTTCGCTTCCGAGTTTCTCGTCGATCCGATCCTCGTTTCATGCAGCCATGGTGAGCGCCCCGGCATTGTGCCGTCCGCCTCACCCGTGCGCGCATACATTGCCGGGCACAGTTGCCTGGACGAAGACGTCATCACCAACCGCCTGATTCACTTTCAATCGAAACCCCAAACCGGTGATTTGCTCGTCTATGCAAACACCGCGGGCTACCAGATGGATCTGCTCGAAAACGAGTTTCACCGTCACCCTATGCCCAAGCGAATCTCTGCTCGATGGGATGACGAAGGGCGCATCGAAACCTTTCCCGATCAAACCCAGGGAGTACCGGAATGGTCTTGAATCAAGTCAGCGATCTGATCGGCAAGACGCCGATCCTGGGCCTCTCTGTACCAGCAAGACAAACGAGGCTGTTACTCAAGATTGAAAAGAACAATCCCGGCGGCAGCATCAAAGACCGAATGGCACGCAACATGGTCGTCGCCGCTTTGAAATCGGGCAAGCTCGAACGTGGCGGCGTCATTGTCGAATCGTCGTCAGGCAATACGGGCATCGGACTCGCGCTGGCGGCAGTGGAGTTCGGATTGCGCTTTATCGCAGTCGTCGACCATCATGCCGCGCCAGACAAGATCGCCGTCATGCGTGCACTTGGGGCCGACATCCGCTATGTCGAAGGCGACTATCGCGAAGATGAAGTCGCCGTTGTCGAGCGCCAAAGAATGGCCGCCGAGATCGCGCATCAAATCCCTGGCGCGGTGTTCATGAATCAATCCGACAATGTAGCGAATGCGGGTGGCTACGCCGACTTCGTGCGCGAGGCCATCGCGCAGGTCGGTCACATCGATGCCTATGTCGGCTGCGTGGGCACAGGCGGATCGATGACAGGCATTGCACACGGTCTCAAGCTGCACAACGCCGACACGATCACAATTGCTGTCGAGCCGGATGGCTCGATCGTATTTGGTCAGCCTGGCCATCCCTACTATCAATCTGGCACAGGAACGCCCGCAGGCGACACGGTCGGGCTTGTGCTCGACTACAGTTGCATCGACTTGGGGCAGCAAGTCTCCGATTCGCAGGCGTTCGAAACGGCTCGCTACATCGCGCGCAAAACGGGACTTCTCGTGGGTGGCTCAACAGGCGGCGTCATCTACAAGGCGCTCGAGTCCATCCATAGCGGCATCATCGGCGGCAATGTGCTCGCCACTGTCGCCGACGGCGGGGAAAAATACTTGCACACGGTGTTCAACGAAGCGTGGCTGAACGATCGCAATCTGCTTGACCCACTCGTATGGAGCCAACTCGACGAATGGCTCGACGAGGCATGCTCGTCGGAGGCTCCGCGCGAGCTGCCTCGCCTACACGTTGCATGAGCTTCTCGAACTCCACCCGTCTCACGCTGGATACCGAGCCGGCGCCTTTACTCAACATGACGATATGCGGCGGGGGCCGAACGGGACACTTGAGCGCAGTGCTTTTCAAGCAGCGTCCAGGCGTACGTGTTTCGCTGTTGACGAGCCGCCGCGACGTGGTCGCGCGCTATCACGCCGCGGGGCGCCGCATGGCTGCCATTCTGCCGGACGGCGCACGACACATGGCCGAGCTCGATGTGGTCACAACAGATCCCGCCGAGAGCCTATGCGATGCCGATGTTGTCATCGTCACGGTACCGGCGCATGCAAGGGGTTCGTTGCTTCAGCGAATTGCCGCGCATCTGCCGTCGGGCAAACCGGTCTTTGTCGGTGCGATCCCCGGCTTTTGCGGCTTCGATTGGCTTGCCGATCACACGCTGGGACACCTTCAAAATGTCGTGATCTGGGGGATGAAGGACGTTGCGCACACCGCGTTCGATCTCGAACCCGGTATATCGGTACGCATGGGCGGGGCCAAAAGAACGCTGCACGTTGCCACGCACGCACGGGAGAGTGAAGCGTCGAACCGCACGTTGTTTGCACACTTGAGGCAACTTTACGATTCGCCGGTGGAACAACTGCACCATTACCTTGAAATCACGCTGACGCCCGGCAACCCAATCATGCATGGCTCAGTGATATACGGGTTGATTGGACCGTACGGGCAATGGCACGGCACTCCGTTGCAAAAGCCGCTTCGCTGGTGGACCGATTGTCCGGAATTGGGCGCCTACTTTATCGAGCGCTGCGACGAAGAAAATCAACACCTATGCGAAGCGCTCGAGCGTCGGCTCGGCATCGCCCTCTCATCGGTCAAGCCGCTCAAGGAGGAGATCGTTGCCGCGTATGGCGATCAGATTCGAGATCACCGCACCATGCTCTCGGTTCTGCGAACGAACCGAGCCTACGATTCGATCCCCGCTCCGCTCGTACCCGATACGAAAGGCAAAGGCTATTTCATCGATCGGGAGAGCCGTGCCTTTCATGAGGACGTCGCCTATGGTCTTGCACTGCTCGTCGAAATGGGAAGACGCCTCGATCTCCACCTTCCGCATATCGAAGCGATTTATCGCTGGAACGTAACGTATATGGGTGGGTTGCGCAGCTCGGCGCTCGACTATTTCCCCCGCATCTGGCCTGCTTGATCAGGACTCCTATGGAATTGGAATATCTTTCCTCACGATCGTCCGGCGCCCTCGCCGGTACCGAAAGCCAAGAAGCCAGGTCCACGTCGCACTGCAACGCAATCACCCGCCTCGTCCGATGCTTTTTTGCCGAAGGAATCGTCGACAAAGCGGCGCTCGTGTTCGCACCGGAAGGAACGGGTGCATGGCTGCCACTCTGGCACCGGCATGCGCTTCTTTTCTTTTCTGACTTGTGGCGCGCACCGGCCGACACCTTCGTTCATCGCGGCACGATCATGCTGATCGAAGACAACGGCCGGCGCACGATGATCGAACGACCGGCTCAACTGATCGACTTGCTCCTGCCTTCGTTCGATTTTTCGCCTTCTGCTGAAGGGATTGACGGTCTTAAGCGAGACGTCGAGAACAGTGTCGAGAACGATGCACTCGCGCGGGTACACCGTGCACAGTGGGACGCTGAGCTTCGAGAGAAAATCAGCGAAGCGCGCGCAACAGGTTTCCTCGATTACCTGCGCCATTGCTCCACCCTGCCGGAGGCCGCGCTGCTGCTGGACCGATGGGGCTCACTGGAAGGCCATCCGTTCTACCCTACCTGGAAGAGCAAGCCGGATCTGACTCCCGCTGAAGTGGCCTCACTGTCTCCAGAGTTTGACTCCATCGTCAGCGTACGCGTCGCGGCATTACGCGCCGATATGGCCTATCTGGAACGCATGCCGCACGTCGGCCATTATCACGACTGGTTCGCAGGCCATTTTCCGCAGGTATGGGCGCAATGGAAAGCCCGCCTGAACGCGCGACAACTGGATGAACGGCAGTGGCTGCCTTTGCCGATACATAGCTGGCATCTCGAGCATTTTGTGCGCCGCGAGTATGCAGCTGAAATCGACGAAGGCATCCTCGTCGTGGACGGCCCCAACATCGACACGCTCCCCACAATGTCTTTCCGGACGATGATGCCGCGGCTACCCGGCCCAGTGCCGTTCTTCAAGCTACCCATCGCGCTCTGGCTTACGAGTGAGCAACGCAGCCTACAGGCGAAATCCATCCACATGGGCCCGCGTATCAGTTCGGTAATCGAGCGCATCCTCACCGAGGAAAGCGGCTTTAACGGAAACCTCGAAATTTTTCCCGAGGAAGTCGCTTTCCACTATAAGCATGCAGTCAAACAGGATGATCGTCCGGGCCGCTACCTGTCCGTCGCTTTTCGTTCCAGCAAGGTGGCCTTCGATCGGTCCGACGACCTTCTGCCCGTGACGGTCGCGGCGCTTTTCACACGCTCGCCCGTCGATCGACGGCCGCTCATGACGGAGCTGATCGAGCAGGGCGGCACGCGTGCCTCGACGCAAGCTGTCGAGCAGTTCTTTCGCGCCTACGCGCAGACGGTGACACATCCCGTCATCGGCATCTATCTTCGGTACGGCATCGCACTTGAAGCGCATCAGCAAAACACATCCGTCCTGTTCGCGCGCGACGGTACCCCGCAACGCCTGCTGATCCGCGACTTCGGCGACGGACGCACCTTTGCGCCGCTGCTCGCAGCACGTGGCTATGAGATCAAACCGTACGTTCATCCGGGTATTCTGCCAACGGTATTCGACCACGATATCAGCCTCGTCCGCTCACTCGTGCTGAACGCGTGCTTCGTGTGCCATTTGCATGAGATCGCCTTGATGCTGACGCAAGAGTACGGCTTCGCATCAAATCGCCTTTGGGAGGTGCTGCGCGAGGAGACTGGGCGCACGTTCGACCGCTTTGCGTCTGGGGTGGATCACCAACTCTGGCAGACGGAGCGGACGGCATTTCTCGATGAACCATGGCCGGCGCGCTCGGTCCTTCGGATGCATCTGCTCAGCTATTCCGATTACAGGCTCGAACATACGCTCTCGAACCCGTTGCGACCGGTGCGACGCGACGGTTGAAACGACGATGCACATGACGAGCCCCAGACGAGCCGCGCGCCTCATTCATTTGCTTTTTGTGGTTCAACTCATCTCCATGGGCGCAATGGAGATGAGTGGCCCGTTCTGGCCCATTCGCTTGAAAGCCCTCGCCGGCTCTGAGCTTGAATTCGGCTTTGCCGCCGTTGCCGTTTATGTCGGACCGATGATCGGCATAATGCTGACGAGCGCCTGGTGGGGACGCCTAGGCGACCGCACCGGACACAAGCTCATGATGATTCGGGCGCTGCTGGGTCTTGCGGTGACCCAAGCGGCGCTCGCCTATGCCGCTGACGTCTGGACCATCCTCGGCTTACGCCTCGTGCAAGGCGCTTGCGCGGGGTATCTCGCGCCGGCGCAGACGTATGGCATGACGATCGTCACATCCGCGCGCCGCGCCCGTCTCTTCGCATATCTCCAAGTGTCGACGAACCTCGGCTCCATGGCCGGCGCGCTCAGCGGAGGATGGATTCTCGACCACGCCACATTCTTTTGGATCAACATCGCCGCAGCACTGCTTTGCGCAATGTGTGCGTTATGTGTTGCCGCGATACTGCCCGATGTGCGAGCGGATCGCGTTGCAGTGAATGCGCCCGCCGTGGCGCCAGCCGGGGAGCAAGGCGCCTTGGCGCCCCAAGCAGGCCGGGCGCCCCCGATCGGCGGGCTATTGGTCATGATGGGTGTCTTGTTGATGAGCCGCACGATGACACAAGCGCCCTTCTCGCTTTATGTCGATTCGACATTTCACGTCGACAAGTGGTTGGCAGGGTTTTGTTATGCACTGATGTCGTTGGGCTTTGTCACGTCGGCATCGCTGTGGGCTCGATACTTCGAGACAAAGACGACATTGGCCGCGTTGCAGCGGATAAAGCTTATCGCGGCAGGCTGCACGGTCATCACACTGGCCGCTGGGGCGACACGGAGTATAGAGCTGTTCGCTGTGACCTATTTCGTGTGGGGCGTACTGCTGGCGGCGACCACACCCGTGTTGATGACACTGATTTCGCATCTCGCGGCCGGCCCGCGCCAGGGACACCTGATCGGAATCGCACACACCACCACGCAGTTTTCGACCATCGCTGGCATTGCGTTCGGCGGTTGGCTAAGCCAGACCATCGGCCTGCCATACATTTACTTCTTCGTCTCGGCAGCCTACGCGCTAGCCTTCGCGGTCATCACCGCCATCGCGCGCGAGCGCTTGCCCGATACGACATCGCCAACACTACCTTCGCCACGGTGAGCTTCGCAGGAAAAGCGATCAGGCAGCTCAAGCGCAGCTGTCGAGCGTGCTTCGACACGCACCACCCAACGAGTTGTCGTTTCGACTTCGTCGACAACTGTGTGTCCTGAAGCACATCCTAAATGCGGATGTCGCGTCAAGTTCATTCCGATCCAATCAATAATTCTTTATTACACGCGAATGCGAACTATTCGTATTCGTGTTGATGTTTTTATTTCTAATGCGTACAATTGCGCCCAACGCGGGCGTCGAACAGAAGTGCGCACGAGCCCGGAACGATCGCTGTCTTGACTGTTTGCCTCATTCAATCAACAACAAGGAAATCGAATGACGCTTGCGTCACACACCAGATGCTTGCGAGACGTGCCTTCACGTCGTCGTTTCGCCTGGTCCACTGTTTTGCTTTGGAGTGTATTGTTCTCGCAGGTATCGTTTGCCGCCCCGCCTCCCGAGGACGTACCGGAGGGCACGGAAGAAGACCTCCATATCCAGGCCGAGCCGATCGGTCCGTGGACGGGCTTGTGGACGCGGCAAAACCTGCTTGGCGACATGGGCGGCCTTCGTCCCTGGCTCGGCAAATATGGGGTGTCGCTCAACATCAACGAAACGAGCGAGTACCTGGCGAATCTGCGCGGCGGTCTCGCACGCGGCGGCGCTTACGACGGGTTGACGACGATGACGCTCGACGTCGACACGGAAAAGGCGTTCGGCTTGCCGGGCGGCACTTTCAATGTCAGCGGGCTGCAGATACACGGAAGCAACTTGAGCGAAGAAAAGCTCGGTACGTACAACACGGCGAGCGGCATCGAGGCGCAGCCCTCCACACGCCTTTGGGAACTCTGGTATCAGCAGGCGCTCCTCAACAAGCGCGTCGACATCAAGATCGGGCAGCAGAGCCTCGACCAGGAGTTCATGGTCAGCCAGTACGGCCTCACCTTCATCAACACGATGTTCGGTTGGCCAGGGGTGCCATCGTACGATATGCCAAACGGCGGTCCGGCTTATCCACTCTCGGCACTCGGCGTTCGCGTGCGCGGGCAGATCACGTCTTCACTGACCGCACTCGCGGGCGTATTCGACGGCGATCCGCTCGGCAACGATCCAAATAATCTCAGCGGCACCAACTTCAATCTGCACAACAGCGCGCTGTTCATTGGCGAGTTGCAGTACGCGATCAATCAGCCAGCCGAAGGCGACATGGACGTCGGCAAATCCCAAGGTGGATTGCCGGGTACCTACAAGATCGGTGTCTGGTACAACAGCGGGCAATTCAACGACCAACAGTTCGACAACATGGGGGTTTCACTCACGAGCCCCGCTTCTACCGGCGTGCCGCAGCAGCACCACGGCAACTACAGCTTCTACGCCGTGGCCGATCAAATGATCTGGCGCCCTAACCCTGACCAGCCAAGGAGTATCGGGGTTTTCGCTCGCGTGATGGGTGCGCCCGGCGATCGCAATCTGGTCAGTGTCAGCGCGAATGCCGGCATCGTCATGAAAGCCCCGTTCAAGGGGCGCGACAACGATAGCGTCGGGCTCGGCCTCACGTTCATCCAGATCGGCAGCCATGCGCGCGGCCTCGACGCAGATAGCGGCGATGTCGTGCGCGGAAGCGAAACGGCCGTCGAGGCGACTTATCAGTATCAGGTGACGCCGTGGTGGCAGCTTCAAGCCGACATGCAATACACGTTCAACGCGGGCGCCGGACAGAACCCGAACGACCCGACGCAAGCGCTGCGCAACACCTTCGTGATCGGCGTGCGTACCAATATTACGTTCTAGGCAAACTCGAATGCTTCATCTACTCAGCACGTCTGACGACCGTGTACGACGCGCTCATGCGGCTCGTTCGACGACGAGAACGTTGACCACAAAGCACACCGCGGCGTCGGCGCTCATCGCGGCAGCGATGTTTGGCGGCTTGCTCGAATCGGGCACCGTGCTCGCGGAACCGATCGGGTTCCTCGAAACGGTTCATCGACATACGACGCTCATCAACACCGTGCCTGACAATGGTGACCAGAATCCCTACGCGATCGCAATCGCGCCGGTCTCCGTGGGACAGGTGAAAGAGGGCGACGTACTCGTCGACAACTTCAACAACTCGTCGAATTTGCAGGGAACGGGCAGCACGATCATCGACTATCACCCGGACACGAAGCAGATGACGCTGTTCGCAACGCTTCCGCGAGAGCTGAAAGACTGCCCGGGCGGCATCGGCCTTTCGACGGCGATGACGATGCTGAAGTCGGGCTGGGTCATCATCGGCAGCACGCCGAGCAATGACGGCACGGCCGATACGAAGGGCGCCGGCTGCCTCGTCGTGCTCGACAACCAGGGCAAGGTCGTCTCGACGTTTGTGAGCCCGAGCATCAACGACCCGTGGGGAAACATGGCGGTGGTCGACAACGGCAGTACGGCCACGCTATTTGTGAGCAATGCGGGCTTCGGCGTGGGATCCGCGCGGGGTGCCCATCCGGTCGTCAATGAGGCCAATGTCCTGCGACTCGACCTCGACATCCCCGAAGGAAAACCGCCCGTCATCAAGCGCGAAACGGTAATTGGCAGCGGTTTTGGCGCTCAGGCCGACAAAGGCGTTTTCCTCATTGGACCGACCGGCCTCGCACTCTCGGCCGACAACAAGCTGCTTTACGTGTCCGATGCGATCGGCAACCAGATTACCGTGATCGACGATCCATTGACGCGTGACACCAGTGCCGGCACAGGACGTCAGCTTACCGCGGCCGGTCTGTTACGCCGGCCGCTTGCGATGACGACCGCGCCGAACGGTCACCTGCTCGTGACAAACGCCCTTAATGGGCAAGTCGTCGAGATCGATCCTCAGAACGGCAAGCAACTCTATGCTCGATGGATCGACGCTGATCGTGCGCAGACGCCGCCCGGCAATGGCGATTTGTTCGGAATTCTTATGACGCCGCAGGGTGACGGGTTTTATTACGTCGAGGACGACGTCAACACGCTTGTGCTAGCAAAATGACAACGGAGAACAATCGAAACGGACCGTCTCGCCCCGGTAGGCGTGGCTTTCTGAAGGTGGGCGGCGCAGCCGCCGTTGCCGCTACCACATTGGGTGCGGCCTCATCCGCGCAAGCGAGGCCACCCTCGGACGATGAGTACCGAGCCGTCGAGCCGTTTTTTGGCGCGAACCAAGGCGGCATCATTACACCTCAGCAGCGATACACCTATGTTGCCGCGATCGATCTCACGACGGATAAGCGTGACGACGTGATCAGTTTGCTGCGCGCGTGGACCGAAGCTGCGTCTCGTTTGACCCGCGGCGAGCCGGCCGCGTCGCTCGACAGCCCCGACGATCAGCCACCCGCGGACTCAGCAGAGACGCTCGGCCTCGGCGCGGCGCGACTTACGATCACATTCGGCTTCGGCCCCGGCTTGTTCGAATCGGACGGCAAGGATCGCTATGGCCTCGCGAGCCGTCGGCCCACGGCGCTCGTCGATTTGCCGCGCTTCGTCGGGGATCAACTCGTTCCCGAAAAAACCGGCGGCGACTTGTTCATTCAAGCTTGCGCGAACGACGCGCAAGTGGCGTTTCATGCCGTGCGACAGCTCACGCGAATCGGCAGCGGAGTGGCCCATGTTCGCTGGGGGCAAGCGGGGTTCCTTTCCGGTCCGGTCAGCGAGACACCGCGCAACCTGATGGGTTTCAAGGATGGTACGTGCAACCCTTCCGTCAAAAATCCGCAGTCGATGAACGAGTTCGTCTGGGCCGGCTCCGAGGGGCCGGCGTGGATGCAGGGCGGCACTTATACGGTTGTGCGCCGAATTCGCATTACGCTCGAGCATTGGGATCAGATGGAGCGAGGCTTTCAGGAGTCGGTCTTCGGCCGGCAAAAGATAAGCGGTGCGCCGTTTGGCAAGACGAACGAGTTCGATGCGCTCGATTTCGACGCCACTGACAAGGACGGCAACCCGGTGATTCCCGAGAACTCGCATGTGCGGCTGTCGAATCACGGGATGAACAACGGCGCGCAGATTTTTCGCCGCTCCTATTCATACAACGACAGCACGAATTTTTATATCGAGCGGTGGCCGCCGTGGCGGCAGACAACCGAGTACGACGCAGGACTCATTTTCATCGCCCACCAGCGAGACCCGCGCAAAGGTTTCATTCCGCTCAACGAAAGGCTCGCGAAATTCGACATGATGAATCAGTTCACCACTCACGTCGGCAGTGCGATTTTCGCCTGTCCTGCAGGGGTGCAAAGCGGCTCGTTCATTGGGGCCGAGCTCTTCAACGCATGACGTAGAACGGCGATGCGCCGTTTTGACACTAAACTGGCGACCTCGAGAAGCCAAGCTCCTCAGGCCGCCAGTCACCATCGCAACTCTTTGCTCTACTTCAATCCCAGCATGCCGCGTAGGCGCGAAAGATCTTCCGCCAGTGTCTGCACGGGGCCAACCAGCGCTCGGCGATCGTTGGCCGAAAGTTTGTCATAGGGTTCGAAACCGTTCTGCGTGCGGTACTTGGCCAGAATGTTGTCCACCGTGGCGAAGTTGGTCGAAATCTTTTCGGCGAACTCGGCATCCTGCCTGCGAATCAACGGATCGAGTAGCTGAACGATCTTTTGTGCGCCATCCACATTCGCCTGAAAATCCCAAAGATCGGTGTGGCTATAACGATCTTCTTCGCCGGAGATCTTGGTCGCCGCCACCTCCTCCATCAGCGCGGCGGCACCGCCCACCACTTTCGACGGTGGGAAGACGAGTGTCGAAACACGCCTTTGAAGATCGATCACATCGTGCATCAACTTGTCCGCGACGGGAGCGAGGTCTTTTGTGCTGTTCTCGGAAAAGAGGCCATATTCAATCCGGTGGAAGCCAACGAAAGCCGAGTCCCTTTCGCGCTTCTCATGATCATCGGCGCGCGAGTCGATTGCACTGTCGAGATCGCTGAATAGTTCCGCAATGGGCTCGATGCGTTCATAGTGCGCCCGCGTTGGCGCGTAGAGCGCCTTCGCTTTTGCCAAGTCGCCCGCCTTCACCGCGTCGGTAAAAGCCTGCGTTTGCGCGACGAGACCGTTCACCTCCTTTGAGACATAGATCTTGTAGTCTGCCACCGGCTTAACAAGATCCAACGGCTCGACGGCCGCCTGCGCAACCGTGCATAAAACAAGAGTGAGCGAAAGTGAGACCAAGCTTTTCTTCATTTTCATATCGGTTCTCCTCCTGCCATGTCAGAAACCCCTTACCTCACGCTTGCAGCAGCGTGCTCCCCAAAAAATCGCCCTCGCCCGGCACGCCTGGCAGGACAAAGAAATAGCCACCGCCGATCGGCTTGATGTATTCCTCGAGCGGCTCACCGTTTAGCTTCTCCTGCACAGCAATGAAGCCGTCATTCAGGCTCGCCTGATAGGCAATGAACAGCAATCCCATTTCGAGCTGGCCGTTCGGCGCCACGCCGTTCGAGTAGTTGAATGGCCGGCGCAGTATCAAACGCTTCTGTGCCGCGACGCTGCGATCGTTCGCCAACCGGATGTGCGCGTCGAGGGGCGTCTTCTTGCCCTCTGGGTCGGCGGCGTAGTCCGGCACGTCGAACTCGGTGCGTCCGTCGAACGGCGCGCCGTTCGCCTTGCGGCGGCCGATGATCGACTCTTGTTCTTGCAGCGGGGTGCGGTCCCAGCGCTCGACGAAGTTGCGGATGATGCGCACCACTTGATAGCTGCCGTTCGCGGCCCACGTGGGCTCGCCCGCTTTGGTGCCCACCCAGACGACGCGATCCATCATTGCGGCATCTGTTGAGTCCGGATTCGCCGAGCCGTCGCGAAAGCCCAGCAGGTTACGCGCGCTCTCCGGGCGTCGGCCCGCGGCCAGCGTCACGACCGGCACAGTGCCCTCCTGCTTCCAGCGCAACATCAACAGATCGGGCACATTCTTCACGATGTCGCGCAACGCGTGGATATTGGTATCGGATGTATTGGCGCAGAACTGCAACAGCAGATCACCGTGGCAAAGCCGCTCGACGAGCGCGTCGTTGGGAAAACCCGTCATCGTGACGAGTTCGCGAGGCTTGATGGTTGCAAGGCCGAAGCGGTTGTCGAACAGCGATGCGCCAACCGAAATGGTGACGGTGAGCCCGTCTGGCGTCACAACCGGGCCGAGAATGCCGGAGTCGGCCGGCGGGTAGTCAGGATTGCTCTGCGGCACCGGGCCGCCCTGGGTCAGAAATGCGATGCGATCGGTCAGCCTCCGAAAAAGGCGCTCGAGACCGGCGCGGTCCACGGCAAGCACGTCGAACGCGGCGACCATGCCCGCTGCGGGACGCGGCGTCGTGACGCCTTGCTGACGTACGCCTAGGTACGGGTAGCTGTCTTGCAGGCTACCGCCAGAAGTGGGTGCGTCAGTAACGTGCGGCGCGCGTGCAAGACTCGCCCCGCGGGCGAGATCCGCGGCCAGCGCGCCACCGAGCAGACCGGCACCGGCGATGATCTGCCTGCGAAGAGGTGATGCCGGTGCATCGGGAGAGTCGGGATGCAATTGAGACATGGTGGGTAGCACGACTAAAGTCCGAGAGCGGGGTTTGCACGCCGGAAGTCGTCGGCCAGCTTATCCAGCTGCTGGGCAAGCGCCGCACGCGCCGCCGCCGGAACACGGCTTTCGGGCAAGAAGTGGTCGCCGTCGCGCAGGCTATGCAGCGTCGCGTCGAGTTGATTCAGGTCCGAGACTAGCGCCTGGCCCACGGCGGGTTGAGAGTCAAAAAACGGCTTGAGCAACTGGCCAATCTCACGCACGCCCTCAAGCGTTGCCCCGATCTGCTCTAGAGCGTCCACCGCGTCGGCGCTCTGCCCCCTCGCCAGAGGCGTAACCTGCTCGATACGTCGCGCGGCGATATTCGCAAGTTGCGCGGGCTGCAGCGAAAGCGCATCGGTGCGTTGCGCGAGTGTCGCAATATCCGCGGCGAGCGCTTTCGCCACAGGCACTAGCTCACGCGTCTGGCCGTGCGCAAAGAGCCCCGATGCGATGCGATAGAAGCCGCTGAATGCCGGGGCGGCCTCTCCACTGGCGAACAAAGCGGCCTGCGCGTCGATGCGGTGATCCAGGTCTGAAAACAGGGCCGCCACTGGCGCAATACGCGCATATACCGCGTGCGCCGTGACATAGGCCGTGCGTGCGCCAGCCATGTCTCCCGACCCCAAAGCAGCCGACAGCGCCGCGACTGCATCGGCCAGTTCTGCCGACTGCACGCCGACATAAACACGGTACTCGGAGAGGGGGCCGATGAAATCGACCTTTGACAGAGCCCTCGGCGTCTCGTGCTCTGCCGGCACGGGAAGCACTTCGAGACGACCACGCGGGTTGCTCAACAGCCCACATGTGATCACATAAGAGCCGGCTGCGAGATTGGCCGTTAGCGTCTGTGTGAAGCCGGGTGCGATGTTCTCGCGCTCTTCGACCACCATGACACCGTCAAGAATTTCCCACTCCACCGCACGGTTCGACATATTGCGGATGCTGAACACCGTGCGGCCCGCCGGTACGGAAAGCGTAGACGGCGTACACCCTTGTGGCCCAATTTCGACCATGACGCCGTGATCCGTGCGCACGTGCGCGCGCTGCGCGAAACGCGTGGCCTGATAGAAGAGCACAAGGCCGATCAGCACCAGCAGCACCGATATCAAGAGCGCGATGCGCACCGTACGAACGGGAAACGGCGCGGCCCCCGTTAAAGAGAGACGTTCGTTCATTTCTGCCACTGTCCCTCGATGGCCGGCTTACGCGGGGCAGGTCGCAAGAAGAAGTAAAGCGACACGCTCAGAAAGGTGGCCCACGCCGCGAGCTCACTGACCGTCGGCATGTCCTGATAGCCGAAGACGCCTGAAAACAGTGTGCCCGCCGCGCTGCCTACCGGCAGCACACCGGATAGGTCCACAACGACCGTCTGGAAATCATTCCACAGACCCGCCTCATGTAGCGCGCGAACTGAGCTGGCGAGAATGCCTGCGGCCACGACGAGGATAAACACGCCGGTATAGCGGAAAAAGCGTTTGAGGTTCACGCGGATGCCACCCGCATAGATGCCGTAGCCCACCGCCGCCGCGCATAGCACACCGAGCAGCGCGCCGAGCGGCGCGGCCACGCCTTCGTTCTGCTGGAAAGTCGCGAGCAGGAAGAATACCGATTCGAGGCCCTCACGCGCGACCGAAAAGAAGATCATCCCGATCAGTCCGTAGGCGCGATGGCCCGACTGCGCAAGCGCGCTATCGACGGATGCGCGCAACTCGCTCGCCATCGTGCGCGCGGCCTTGCGCATCCACAGGACCATCGAGGTCAGCACCCCCACCGCGATTACACCGACCACGGCTTCGAAGAACTCCTGGAGCTTCTGCGGAAATTCGGCACTGGCGAACTGGATCGCAGCGCCCACGAAGAGAGACACCGCGATGGCAAGCAGAATGCCGATCCAGACAACCGGCAGCCACTGGCCTCGGCCGGTCTGGCGCAGGTAGCTGGCGACGATGCCTACGATCAAAGCCGCTTCGATGCCTTCGCGCAGCATGATGAGAAACGGGACGAGCATGCGGTATCCGAGACGGCCTCTGTGACGCGATTCTCCGCTCGCGGTGCGGGGTGCAATCCGTTACAAATTGTTGCTGAACCGTTTCAGATATTGTCACAACTCATCGTTATTGCCAATCATTCTCATTCTTATTTTTGTTGTCGCGCAACATTGCCCTTTACTGCATGTCACCCGAAACGATTCCGTTCCGGAGCGCACAACGCTCGTCGAATCAGGCGTGCTGGGGCTCGATCCGCTTTGGTCGTGAAAGGCGGGACGCGATGCGGGCATTCGGAACGGCCGCGTTCCGACACGGGCGTGCCGTGCAGAACGTCGGTAAGGGTTGGCGAGCGCAGGACGAACGCAGCCGCTCTCGCGAGGCAACCGGCCGTTGATACTGCTCCGCGCCTACATTGCGTGGCTTGACCCGCGTCGAAGCAACTGCCGCGCGCGCTTCGTCAGACGCCACACTAAGGAGTTGTCGACGTCGGCCAGCCTACGATTTGCTTTCGCCAGCGCAGCCCGCGTCGCGGCAAGCTCGCCGATCAGTACGTCTTCAAGCCCAACGCCGTCCACGAGTGCAACATCCACCACGCGGGATGCGCGGTGCGGTGGCGTCTGCTCCTGCGGTAAATTGGCTTCTGCGCCGAAGACCAAAACTTGAGTCGCCTGTGCGAGCTTATTCGTCCAGAGCGCGAGCGTATCCGTATGAGCGCAGTCATCGCGTACCAGGGCACGAGCAAGATTGAGCGCTTGAATGTGGATCTGTACGCCCTCTTGTGCATCGAACCCGCAGTCACGAGCACTCTTTCCTTCCGAGCGAACATCGCTGAAAGAAGGCGCGAGGCCGCTGAGTTCGACCATCCAACGCTCGGCGGCCTGCACGTAGGCGGGTGACCAAGCAGCGAGATCGCAATCGAAAAGCGCGTGAGCATGCGTTGCTGCATGCCGCGATGCGAGCAGCCAATGCGCAAGGAACGCGCGATAGCAAGTTGCGGGTGCGGTATGCTGCACATATTGCTTGAAGAAGTCGAGGCAGGCTTCAAGCGTTTCGTTCGTCCCTGGCGGCAATGCCGGCAACTCGATCTGCAACGCATCGAGTACCCAGCGCGTGATCGGCTCGTGCTGGGTCATGGTCAGCACGGCGAACGGGTCGGCCACAAAATGAGCATTGCGATGTTTTGCAAACAGGTTCCAACATGACTGCCACTGCGAAATCGGGTTCTTGGCGACCGCAATGTGAACGGCGTCGGGAAACGTAGCGCGGAACCAGGGCAGTCGCCCGAGCGATCGACAGAACTTGAAGACAGGAACACCACCGCGTTGCTTAGCTACGTCAATCAAATCGTTCACGTACGCGGCCAACTGATCGGACTGGGCAGGCACCCCTTGCTCGAACATGTCGAGCGCGAAACGCACGTCATATCCAGGAATGCCGCGCGCCCCAGGCTCTAGCAGTTCGGCAAACTCGTCAAAATACGGCGCATCGAGGTCCGGGTGGCCGGAGCGCCAGCTATCGGCGGTACTGCTCGCCAACATGGCCGGATCGATGCTGGCCAGCATCTCGTGCAGCGGCTCGTAAAAGGCCACGACGCCATCGAGACGACGAAAGCACGACCATAGCCATGTTCCGGCGGTCCTGTATCCGGTGTGCAAAAAAACTGCTTTGGGTGAAGTTGCTGTCATAAGGTCTCGAGATGGCAATCGTTTAAAGCGCAAAACGGCCGAGCTTTAACTCGCCATTGGGTGGCCACCGTCGCCATAGCGGCGCACCATCCGATTGAAGGCCGAAAGGACGCGAGCGCAAGTCAGCGTCTCACGCCATAGTTTCTCCTTGAGCCATCCAAACGGCAGCCACTGCCACGGCAACACGACATCGACGGTGCCCCAGGCCGGACGCCAACGCTCGGACACCCGGCGCCGCCGGAAGAGACTGATCGTGGGAACGTTGAGACTCGATGCCAGATGCCCCATCCCAGAGTCGTTTCCGATGAACCATCCTGATTCGTACAGCCAGCTTGCCAATTCGTGCAGGTTGGCGAAAGTCGGCGCAGGTATCCCCCAGCGCTCTAGCTCGCACCATCGCTCCCGTTCGTGCGGCGCAATGATGAACTGAACGTCGTAGCCACGCTTACGCAGGCGCACGGCCAGACGAAGAAAACGCTCGGGCAACCAGCGCTTGTCTTGCGTGCTCGCCTCGGGGTGGATCGCAACCCGGCGAACGTGACAACGGTGCATCAATCCGGACGGCGGCATCATCCCGTTTGAGTGCCGGACGTCCTGCAGCCCCAGTTCGCGACGGCAAAAATCGGCAAAATTCTCAGCCATGCAACCGGGACGATTTTCAACGTCAATCGCATCGAGATGGCATACGCGCGGATGAATTTGCGCGAGCCGGGGAATCGGCTGGTGCGTATGCATTTGCAGGACAGTATCGAACTGCGCGAGCAACGCTTCTTCTTCCGATTGGGCAGGCAGCGGCTCGATTGCCACGCCGGGAAACCATTGCCTCAATGCGTAGGCGGGCTGCCCGAACACGGTCACATCAACGCCATTGCGCAGGAGGTTTTGCACGATGACCATCAGCACCAACGTGTCGCCGATTGCGTTTGACGCTATAAGTGCGATACGCCCCGCAGGCATCACAGATGCGCTGCCGGCAGGTTGGGTGATCATGCGAATTCCGCGCGCAACTGATCGAACGCCTGGGTCACCTTGCCGACCGATAGCATGTACTTCCAATAACGCTCACGCAGACGCCCCGTCGGCAGCAGGCTGCTGCCGACCAGCACCTGCCCCGAACCCCAACCGGGTCGCCAGGTGCGCGCGATACCCCGACGCATGAACAAGGAGAGCGTCGGAACTTGAAGACTGGAGGCAAGATGGCCGATTCCCGAATCGTTGCCGATGAACCATCCCGATTCATAAAGCCACGTGGCCACATCGTGAAGTGAGTCGAAGTGCGGCAACGTCAACCCGGAGCGTTCGACATGCCGCCATTCGGCGCGTTCTTGCGGCGCGACCACGAATTGCGGCTGGAAGCCACGCTCGCGCAACTGCAGCGCGAGCCGTAAGAAGCGGGACGGGAGCCAGCACTTGTCGGATGTACTGGCTGTTGGATGAATCGCCACGCGAAGGCTATGTCTGCGATGCTCGAGTCCGGGAGGTGCGGTGATGCCGTTGCTTTTGCCAGCCAATGTCAAGCCCAGTTGCTCTTTGCAGAATCGGGCCAATCGATCCGCCATCGCCTCGGGTGAACGGGCGCGATAAAGCGGCTCGAGGAGAATCACGCGCGGATGAAGTCGATGCAAATCGACAAAGGGCCTATCGCGATGCATTTGGATGACCGCGTCGAACTCAGGCAACGTTGCATCCAGGCGGTCTTCCGTGAGATCAGGCCGGATATCGATGTCGGGAAACCAGTCTTTGATGACTTGCATCTGGCTACCGAATGCCGTGACAGCGATCTGAGCAAGCCGGAGATTGCGTGCGATCGTCATCATCAACAAAGAGTCGCCCAATGCGGGCGAAAGCATCAATGCAACTCGGGAAACCTGTTTGACTGGCTGCCACATACTGCCCTCGACCTCATGCGCGTCCTCAAGGGGACAGTTGTCCAGTTACAGCGAAAAAACGAAAAGATTAAAACGTGATGAAGTGTAGAGTCAGCCGATATTAATTTCGTTACCGTGTTCGTTACGGATACTTACTTTGATGACATCTCACCTTCGGCAGGTGGGTAACTTGGGCGCACAACAAAAAAGCAGGGGCGGGCAGTCGGCGCTTATCAGTACCTTCGGTACCTGGAAGCGCTTGATGCCCGTGCCCTGCTTCGATTAAACGACGCCGCATTAGATATGCGGCGTCCCAGCAACGATCAAGCCGTCTTCAATTGCGAGCCTACCGGCAACGTGCGCAGACGCTTGCCCGTCGCAGCAAAGATCGCGTTGACGACGGCGGGTGACAATGCTGCCGTACCCGGCTCGCCGACACCTCCTGGGGCTTCGCTGCTCTTGACGATGTGCACTTCGATCGTCGGCGTCTCGTTGATGCGCAACATGCGGTAGTCCGTAAAGTTGCTTTGCTCGACGCGACCGTTCTTGATCGTGATTTCGCCATGGAGCGCTGCCGTGAGGCCGAAGATCACGCCACCTTGGACCTGTGCTTCGACGGTCTTCGGGTTCACTGTCATCCCGCAGTCCACGGCGCAGACGACGCGATTGACGCTGACCTCACCGTCCTTCACGGTCACTTCCACCACCATGCTGAAGTAGCTACCAAACGCGTTAATGACTGCAATGCCGCGCCCTTGCCCCTTCGGCATTGGACTGCCCCAGCCCGCCGAGCGAGCCGCAACCTGGAGGACATTCGCCGCGCGAGGCGAATGCGTGAGCAGTTCAAGCCGATACTTGACCGGGTCGACGCCCGCGCTGGCCGCAAGTTCGTCGATGAAGCTCTCGACAACAAAAGCACTGCGCGTCGGGCCGACACCACGCCAGAAAGCGGTCGGCACATTGCGCGGCTCCTGCCGCACGAATTCGATGAGCTGATTCGGCAAGTCATACGGCAGATCCGCTGCCACTTCCACCGCGTCAGGATCGACGCCGTCCTTCATGGACGACGGCGCGAAACGCGCCATGACGGAAGATCCGGCGATTCGGTGCTGCCACGCGACAGGACGTCCCTTCGCATCCAGGCCCGCGGAGATCCTGTCGTAGTAATACGGCCGGAACATGTCGTGCTGAATGTCTTCTTCACGCGACCAGAAGACTTTGACGGGTGCCCCGACTTGCTTGCCGATCTTCAACGCCTGCACGATCGCATCGACTTCAAGCCGGCGGCCGAATCCACCGCCCAGCAGGAAGTTGTGAATCGTGATCTTTTCGGGCGGCAATCCGGTGATCTTGGCAGCCGCATCGCGCGCGAACGTCGGCACTTGCGTGCCGGTCCAGATCTCGCAGCTGTCTGGCCGCACATGCACGGTACAGTTGATCGGCTCCATCGTTGCATGCGCGAGGAACGGTTGTTGGTAGACCGCATCGACTCGCTTGGTTGCCGTGCCGAATGCCTTGCCTACGTCACCGTCCTTGCGCGCGACAGCGCCGTCGCGCTTCGACGCTTCAGCAAGATCGGCCACGATCTGCTGCATCGACACGTTCGCGCCGGATCCGTTGTTCCATTTGATATCGAGTGCGGCCGCGCCCTGCTTGCCCGCCCACGTGTGCACGCCGATAACCGCTACAGCGTCACCGATGTTGACGACGTCGTGCACGCCGGGCACCTGTGTTGCGCGCGTCGAGTCGACGCTTTGCACCGTCCCGCCGAACACCGGAGAATTGACGATCACGGCGTAACGCATTCCGGGCAGACGCACATCGAAACCAAAACGCGCGGCGCCATCGACCTTCTCAGGCGAATCGAGTCGGTCTGTCGGTTTGCCGATCAGCGTGAACTCCTCCGGCTTCTTGAGCGTCACGTTGGTCGGAACGGGCAGTTTTGCAGCGGCGTCCACGAGCTTGCCGTAATCGAGGCGGCGCCCCGTTGCAGCATGGATGACTTGACCGGCGCGCGCATGACACGATGCCGGATCGACGCCCCACTGCTTTGCAGCGGCCGAAATCAGCAAGGTACGTGCCGTGGCACCGGCCTGCCGCATCGGCAACCACGCGTAGCGGATCGAGGTCGAGCCGCCAGTGATCTGCGCACCACCGAGTAGCGGATCGCCATAAAGCTTGCCGTCGGGCGGTGCGTGGTCGAGCGTCACGCTATTGAGCGGCACCTCGAGCTCTTCGGCAATCAGCATCGGCAGCGAAGTGTAGACACCCTGCCCCATTTCGACCTTCGGCATGACGAGCGTCACTACGCTGTTGCGGTCGATCCGGATGAACGCATCGGGTGCGAAGACGCCACCGCTCGGTTCGTCAGACGCATCGCCGCCAATGATCGAGGCGCGTGCAGGCGTGCCATGGGCACGCGCCGCTGCGGCCGGCAGGCTGAAACCCAACAGCATTCCGCCGCTCGCGGCCGCGCTGAGCGTCGCGCCGAACTTGAGGAACGCGCGGCGGGAAACGCCAGCTTCGGCTTGGGCCGTTTCATTCGCTTCGGCCTCGAGCACTTTGAATGCTTGCAGCAATCCTTGCGACATTTCAGACCTCCTTTGCCGCGTGCTTGATCGCAGCGCGAATACGGTTATACGTGCCGCACCGGCAGATGTTGCCTGCCATCGCGTTATCGATGTCAGCGTCGCTCGGCTTCGGATTCTGCGCGAGCAGCGAGGCGGCCGACATCACTTGCCCGGATTGGCAATAACCGCATTGAACGACATCGAGATCGCGCCAGGCCTCCTGGACCTTGCTGCCTACGGGCGTCGCGCCGACGCCTTCGATAGTGGTGATTTTCTTGCCAACGGCAGCCGAAACCGGGAGCACACATGAACGAACAGCCGCGCCGTCGAGATGCACCGTGCAAGCGCCGCATTGAGCAATGCCGCAACCGAACTTCGTGCCGGTGAGCCCGACGACGTCGCGTATCACCCACAGGAGCGGCATGTCATCAGGTACGTCGAGGTGATGAACCTGGCCGTTGATAGTCAAGGTAACCATAGATCTTCCTTTTATATTTCCTAGCCGATCAAGGTCGATAGGGAAACGATATTTTCACGTTGTACTGCAACGCCCGGGTATCGAGCGCAATCAATCGAAGCCACCCCTTGAGTGGAACGGCGTGATGCGTGGCGGCGCCCCTCGCGGCGCCGCCTCATTGATCACTTAGCGCAATGCGTCGCCAAAGCGATACTCGTGCGACAGATCATCGAGCTTGGCCTTGAACGCGGGATCGAGGCGGATGTCGGCCGCTGCCAGCGACGCGTCGAGCTGCTCGGGCCGGCTTGCGCCGATAATGGCCGACGTCACGGCCGGATTGGCGAGAACCCACGCAACGGCCGCCGTCACCGGCGCAACGTTCGCTTCTTGCGTCGCTTGCTGGAACGCCGCCACTGTGCTGAATTCGCGCTCGTGCCAGTAGCGATCCTGGTACATCTGGCCCGCGGCTCCGAGTGAGAACCGCCCTTGCGGCGGCGCGCCATCGTTCTTGTGCTTGCCGGTCAGCAGGCCGCCCGCCAGTGGGTTGTACGGAATCACGCCGAGGCCTTCTTCTTGAGCGAGCGGCAGCAGCTCGCGCTCGATCTGGCGAAAAAGCAGGTTGTAGCGCGGCTGCACCGATACGAAGCGTGCCAGCCTCAGCGCATCGGAGCGACCCAGTGCCCGTGCCAGCCGATATGCGAGAAAGTTCGACACACCGATATAGCGGGCACGGCCCGAGCGCACGATGATGTCGAGCGCTTCAAGCGTTTCGTCGAGCGGGGTCTCACGATCGTCCGAATGCAACTGATATAGGTCGACATAATCCGTGCCGAGCCGGTGCAACGATGCATCGATCGCGTCGAGCAGATGCTTGCGCGATGCGCCTTCATCCCACGACGAGGGGCCCATTTTTCCGACCGCTTTCGTCGCCAGCACAAAATTGTTACGCCGACCTTTCAACCAAGCACCAACGATTTCCTCGGTGCGTCCGACAATCGAGAGGTCCGCGCCGAGCGGATACACGTCAGCGGTATCGAAAAACGTGACGCCCGCATCGGCGGCCCGCTGCATAATGCGGCCAGCGGTCTCTTCATCCGACTGAAAGCCGAACGTCATCGTTCCAAGGCACAGGCGCGATACAGTCAGGCCTGTCCGACCGAGCTTGCAATATTCCATGACGACTCCTCTGAGGTCTGGCCCCTTCTGGCCGAAACCCTGAAGCATAACCGGCATGTGCCATGCGTGCATCCGAGTGCGCAACGCGGCTGCTCGTGCGTTAGTGCCCGCTGGGGCCAGGCATCCCGACATAGGGCTGTCGTTCTATGACAAAATGGCCCCGTTTTGCCAATTGCCACCATTCGAAAGCCATGTCGAACACTTTGCGACAAGCGGAAGCGGCGGCCGATCATGCGATGCGTCATTGGAGTCTGGAAGACGCCGCGCCGATCGAATTGGGTTCCGAAGCGCATAAGCGGATGTTTTGCCGGATGCTGCTCGAAACGCACAACCCCTATAAACCGGCCGTTATTGCGTGGCCGGCCTTATTGCCTGACGCGCTCGCGCGTGTGACCTCCTTGCCGATCTGGGATATCGCCGTGCAAACTGAAGGGCGCGCCTCGGTGCGCGTCGCGACCTATGCGGCGAGTGTGCGCGACGCGATGCTGCGCGAGGCACTGGAGCTCAACGGTGCCGAAGAAGCGCGCCATAAAGTGGTGCTGTCCAAGCTTGTCGCCGCGTACGGCATCGCCCTCGCGCCCGAACCGGAGTATTCCGCTCCGTCCAACGTGGAGTGGGCCTGGATGCTCACGGGCTTTAGCGAATGCATCGACAGCTTTTTCGCGTTCGGCCTCTTTCGGTCAGCACAGCTTTCCGGCTTTTTCCCGATGGAGCTCATCGACACATTCGAGCCCGTCATTCAGGAAGAGGCCCGGCACATTCTCTTTTTCGTCAACTGGGCTGCGTGGCATCGACGTAATCTGCCGTGGTGGAAGCGCCCCTGGTTCTTCGTGCGCATAGTCGCCGTCTGGTGCGTGCTCGTGTGGGAGCGCATGGCAATCGCAAAGGGCATCGATGGCGACGGCATTGCGCAAGACGCCAACTTTGCGATGACGGGCGCGGCAAGCGTCGGTAATTCGATCAGCCCGCGACGGCTGATCGAACTGTGTCTGGAAGAAAACGAACGACGTATGAGCGGCTACGACGGCCGCCTGCTGCGGCCCGCGTTTGTGCCGCGTCTTGCAAAATTCGCCCTCCGATTCATAAAAAACTCCAATTCATAAAGAAATAACATGCTTGGCATCTTTAAATGGGTGCGTGCTCGCACCGGCCGCTTTGCGCTCTGCGCCGTCGTGCTGATGACCGGATGCGAGACGCTTGCCGAGGCAGACCCAAACGCGCTCTGGCAAATCGTTCATCTGGACTGCGAACCAGCGGCGCGTACGACGAGTAAGCCCGGCATCTGTGCCAGCGTGGATCTCACGCATCGAGATGCAGTCCTAAAGGATCGCAAAGGCGTCGCGCAGCATCTGCTGATACCCACAGACCGCATTTCGGGCATCGACAGCCCTCTTGTGCTTGCACCCAGTACGGGACATTACTGGGCCGATGCATGGAATGCTCGTAGTTTCGTGCAGGCCTCTTTGAAGGCCGCGCATCGCAAGCCACTCGAGGACGACCAACTGGGGCTCGAAATCAATTCCGCGTACCGACGCTCACAGGAGCAACTGCATATCCATATCGATTGCATGCGTACGAGTGCAATCGATGCGTTGGGTCGTCACCGCCACGATGCGCCGGATCAGTGGGTATGGGATACGATCGACGGCGCGCGCTACCGGATCATGCGAGTGAGCGGACCTGAGTTCAATATCGATCCATTCAGTATCGTCGCGCGCGACAAGGGTGAACTCGATGCCATGAGCAGGCAAACGATTCTCGTCGTGGGTGCGGGGCCATCTACGCAGCAAGATGGTTGGCTGTTACTCAACAGCGGCACGGATATCGATGGTGGAACAGGAACCGCTGAGGTGCTGCTCGATCATCAATGCGAAGTGGCGAGCATGCACTGATAGATTCACGCCTCAGTGGCTTGCACCAAGATAAGCTGCCCTGACGGACGGGTCGTCGCGCAATTGTGCCGCCTTGCCATGCGTGGCAATTCGGCCATTCTCCAGCACATAGCCGTAATCGGCCACGTTCAGCGCGGCTGCAGCGAACTGCTCGACGAGCAGCATCGTCACCCCCTGACCTTTGAGTTGTTCGATGATGCGGAACACCTCCTCGACAAGAATCGGTGCGAGGCCCATCGACGGTTCATCGAGCAACACGACATCGGGATTCAGCATGATCGCGCGCGCCATGGCCAGCATCTGCTGCTCCCCGCCCGAAAGGGTGCCCGCTAGTTGGTGGCGCCGCTCCTTTAGCCGTGGAAAGAGTTCGATTGCACGCTCAAGATCGGCTTTCACGTCACCGCGCGGGCGTGCCCACGTCAGCCGCGCAAACGCGCCGAGGATGAGATTGTCGGTCACCGTCATCGTTGCGAAGACGCGGCGCCCTTCCGGGGAGTGCGCGAGTCCAAGCCTTGCGATGCGGTGGGAGTCGAGCCCATCGATGCGCTTCGCATCGCTGCCCTGACCCATCGTGATTTCTCCTTCTGACGGCCGGATCATGCCCGAAATCGCACGCATCGTTGTCGTCTTGCCGGCCCCGTTCGAGCCGATCAACGTAACGACAGATGCTTTCGGCACGTCGATGGAGATGCCGTGCAGCACTTTGACTTTGCCGTAGCCTGCATGCAAATTGCGGATCGAGAGCATTATGCCGTCCATGTAGTCGGTGTTGGTCAAGCCGCCACGCCGCCGAGATACGCCTCGATCACCTTCTCATCGGCCTGCACATCGGACGGCTTGCCTTCTGCGATCTTCTGTCCGAAGTCGAGCACGGACACCGTATCGCACACGCTCATCACCACATCCATGTGATGTTCGATCAATACGACGGTAATGCCGTGATCGCGTACCTTGCGGATGATCGCCACCAGCTCCGCGATGTCGGGCGCCGTGAGCCCCGCAGCCGGCTCATCCAGCAGCAGCACTTGCGGATCCAGCGCAAGCGCACGCGCAATTTCCAGTAGACGCTGCTTGCCATACGGCAGGTTGCGTGCCTCATCGCCCGCGGCCTCGTCGAGCCCGACAAAGCGCAGCATGCTGAACGCGCGCTCCCGCGCCGCGCGTTCTTCTCGCTTGTAGCGCGAGGTCATGAGCCCGACGTCTGCAAAATTCGACTTGAACGTGTGATGCAAACCGACCAGGACATTCTCAAGCACGGTCATTTCACCGAATAGCTGCACGTTCTGAAACGTTCTGGCTATGCCCAAAAGCGCAATGGCGGAGGAGGTGCGCCCCGCGATAGGCTCGCCGCGATACTCGATTTCGCCCGACGTCGGGGCATAAATGCCAGTGAGCACGTTCATCATGGTGCTCTTGCCCGAGCCGTTCGGACCGATCAGCCCATGTATCGTGCCTCGACGCACACTGAGATTGACGTTGTTGAGCGCCTTGAGCCCGGAGAATTGCATCACCACGTTACGAAAGCTCAGGATCGTTTCCGCGCCGTGCTCGCGCACATCGAGAATGGCGCCGCCAGCGATTTCAGCGTTTTTTTCTGTGTCGACTGTAACCGTGCGTACGCGTCCCTGCATGATGAACTTGCGCAGGAACCCGACCACGCCGTCCTGCAAGTAATACACGACCAGCAAGATCATCAGTCCAAAAATCGTCAGCCGCCAATCGGTGAGCGCGTCGATCCAATACGAAAATACGGCGAGCAACACCGTCGCCGCAACGGGAATGATGACTTTGAGCGGTTCGTTCTTGCGCATGAGAGCGAAAATGGCACCCCCGATCACCACCACCGCCAGCGCAGTCGCCACAAGCCGGAACATCGAAATATCGTCGAGCAACTTCGGCAACATCACGATAATGGTGGAGCCGATGATTGCACCGGTGCGTGTCTTGCGGCCACCCATGATGATCGCGAGCAGGAACAGAATCGTCAGTTCGATGTTGTAGGTGTTCGGCGAGATGTACTGCTCGGAGTAAGAGTAGAGGCATCCTGCCAGCCCCGCGAAGCCCGCGCTGATCACGAAGGCGTAAACCTTGTACCGATAGACGGACACACCCATGCAATCCGATGCGATTGGACTATCTCGCAGCGCCTCGAACGCGCGTCCGAGGTGCGATTTGAGCACGCGGTGCACAACGACGAGCGAGAGGACCAGCAGCATCGCCACGAGCCAGAAGTAGCCGTTTTCACTGAGCTCGTGTCCGGCGAAGACCGGCTTGGTGATCTTGATCCCCATCGGCCCGTTCGTGAGGAATGCCATTTCGTTGATCAGGATCTGGACAATCGTACCGAACGCGAGCGTGACCATGGCGAGGTACGGGCCCGACACACGCAGCGCAGGCAACGCGAGTATTGCGCCGAATCCGGCCGTCAGCAGAATCGCGAGCGGCACACTCACATAGAACGGCGCGCTGAGTTGCATAAACAACACGCCTGCGGTGTAAGCACCAACACCGAAGAGGCCTGCATGGCCCAGCGATACTTGCCCGGTATAACCGACGACGATATCGAGACCAAACAGCAAGATCGCATAGATCATGATGGTCTCGACGAGATGGATATAGTACGAGTTCCCCGACAGCACTGGGAAGAGCGCGAGTGCGAGCAGCGCGATGGTCGACACGAGCAGTTTCGTGTTTTTCAAGGTGAAACCTCACACTTTTTTGATCGCGGTTTTACCAAAGAGGCCAGCCGGTTTCAGCGAGAGCACGATCAGCAACAGCACGAGTCCGGGTACGTCCTTGTAGCCTGTTGATAGATAAAAGCCGGTGGTCGTCTCCGCGATGCCAAGAATCACACCGCCTACGACGATGCCGAGCCCGCTGGACAATCCGCCGATGATCGCAACGGCAAACGCCTTGAGGCCGAGCACCGCACCCATCGTTGCGCCCGTCAACGTCAAAGGCGCGATCAACACACCCGCGAATGCCGCCGTCAACGACGACAACGCATACGAGAACGTAATGACAAGGCCGGTGTTGATACCCATCAAGGCTGCAGCATCACGATCGTTTGCTGTTGCAACGACGGCCTTGCCTAAAATCGTCTTGCGATTGAAGAACTCGACGGCCAGCATCATGGCGAGTGCACCGCAAACGACAAGCAGTTCCATCGGCAGCACGTTCGCGCCGAACACGTTCAACGGCGCCTCCGGCAAAGGCGACGGAAAGCGCAAATCGTCGCGCCCCCATACGTTCTCCGCGACGTTCTTAAAGATGATGCCTAGCGCGATCGTCGACATGATCCAACCGAACTCGGATTTGATCTTGATCGCGGGCCGAACGCCGATCCGCTCGACGAAAGCGCCTTGCAGCATGCCGAACACACAGACGAGGGGAATCATCAGCCAGTAGTTCACACCAAGCGTCACGAGCGTGAGGCCCATTAACGCGCCGAGCATCAGCGCATCGCCTTGGCCGAAGTTGAGCGTGCCGGAGGTGGCGAATGTGAGTTGATAGCCGAACGCGATCACCGCGTAAATCATGCCGAGCGCGATGCCGCTATAAATGAGCTGAAGCAGGATGGACATGATTGATTGGCATGAAAAGGCAGCGTGTCACAGCGTGAGTCGGGGATGGCACATGCCGAAGCCGCGCCGCCCTGAGGCGGCCGCGGCTCGTCGGCATCGCTCAGTCCCGGGATGCCTGCTTGATGCGCAACTGACCGCCGCCCTCTTTGTCGCTGTCGTACGCATAGACGACGCGGCCGCCCTTCACCTCGCCGATGACCGGTACGTTCGGGCTCACAGCTTCGTGGTCACTGTGCGTGAACGGCTTGTTGTAGACCATCACAACGCCTTCGACTTTCGTGTTGAGGTTCTCCAGCGCAGCGCGCACCTTCGGGCCGTCGGTTGTACCGGCCTGCGTAATCGCAGCGGCAAGCAGGTAGATCGAGTCATAGCCTTGCGCCGCAGACACCGGTGAATCGATTCGGTCGTTCTTTGGCTTGAACTCTTTCAGGTACGCATCGATAAATGCTTTGCGCTTCGCCGTATTCGGTACCTGAATGAACGTCTGCGGCATGCGCGCGCCTTCGCCGTTCGCGCCCGCGTTGTCGATGTAGTTCGCCATCGAAAGCGTCCAGCTTCCGATCAGCGGAACCTTCCAACCGAGCTTCGCCATGCCGTTGGCAATCTGCGCGAGTTCCGGCCCGATGCCATAGGTCAGCACCGCTTCGGCACCCGCCTGTTTTGCCTTCAGCAATTGGGCCGTCATATCGACGTCCTTGATATTGAATTTCTCGACGGCAACCGGCTTCACGCCTACCGCAGCAAGCGCTTTCTCAAGATCTTCCCGGCCGAGCTGGCCGTAATTGGTCGAATCGGCGAGAATTGCGACCTTCTTGAAGCCGCGTTTCGTCACCGCCTCATCGACGATCATCGGTGCCTGGATGCGGTCGGCGGCGGCATTGCGAAACACGTAGTTGTCGGGCTGATCGCTGAATTGCTTGGTTATGATGCTGCCCGTCGCGACGTTATTGAAGACTGGGATTTTCGCTTCCTGAAAAAATCGTTGTGACGCGAGCGCAACACCCGTATTGATGTAACCGACGATAGCGACCACTTTTTCCTTGTTGATCAGCTCTTGCGCAATTTGCACACCGCGCTCGTTCTTCGCTTCGTCATCGCGCTCAATCAAGACGATCGGGCGACCCAGGACGCCACCCGCTTTGTTGATCTCCGCCGCGGCGAGACGCACGCCGTCGCGCATGCTGACACCCATCGAAGACGACCCTCCAGTGAACGGCCCATCGACACCGATCTTGATCGGGTCGGCCGCATAACCATTGCTTGCCGCCACGCAAAACGCGAACGCTGCAACAACGCTTTTAAGGCGCATCACCATAATCGTCTCCATAGCATGTCTGTTTCTTTTCTGTTTGCCGCCAGTCGGAACTGACGACGCCGGGAGTACTGAATAAAGATCGTCGCCGCGTTATGTACCGGTTCCGTATCTTCTGAGTCCTAGTATAAAAATTGTAAGGTTCTGGCTCCCATGCGGAGTTACCCGTAACGAATTACAGCGAACGCAGACAGGCAGAACGGTACGCACAGTCGCGTGCGTTTTGCGCAAACACAATTGCATCTAAACCACACTGTTGTCTATGGCATCGATAGCCATGAATCAGGAATTAGAGGCTTTTCTCATTTACCGACCAAAACCTACGATCACCGCCTGATTCGATATCCGAGCACGGCCATCGCACTGTGACTCGCACTTGCGTCACAGCTACTTGTTCGTGCGCTCCCCAGCAAGTCCTTCGAGTAGCGGCCGCAGTGCATCGATCTCAGCGCCGAATCCGCCCCAGTCTCCAGCTTTCAAGCGCTCCATGGCGCGATCGTAATGACTCAACGCTTCCCGGGAACGGGCGTTGTCAGGCCGTTGCTTTGGCGTTGCAACGTGAGCCGTATCCTGAACGAGTGCCGCGAACGCTGCGCTCAAAGTGTCCTGCATAACGACGCTGTCGCCATACGCCGTGATCACGCGCTTGAGCTCCGGCAGTTGACCCGACGTCGCACGCAAATAGAGCGGCGACACATACAGGATCGAATTGTCGATCGGCACCACGACAAGATGTCCGCGGATCACACGCGAGCCCATTTGATTCCATAGCGAGATTTGCCCGGAAATCGAGGTGTCCTGCTGGATGCGTGCTTCGATCTGGAATGGCCCATATACCAGCTTGTCTTTTGGGAAGGTATAAACGACAAGCTTGCCGTAGGCCGGCTCGTCGCAACGCGCCGCGAGCCATGCGATCATGTTCTCGCGCTGGCTCGGCACCATCGGCAGCATCAAAACGAACTCCGCGCGAGGCTCGCCAGGCATTCGCAAAATGATGTAATAAGGCGGCATCGGCGTACCAGATGCGTTGGCATTGTCGATATCAGTCAATTCACGCGGAAACTGCCAGAGGTCCTCGCGATTGTAGAAGACCTCTGGCAAGTCCATATGGTAGGTGCGGTAACGCTGCATCTGAATCAGAAAGAGGTCCTCCGGATAGCGCAGGTGCCGACGGAGGTCCATAGGCATCGACGAAAGTCGCTTGAACAAGTGCGGGAAGATGCGCCCATAAGTGCGGATGATCGGATCGGCAGGATCGCTGACATAAAAATCGACCGTACCATCATAGGCATCGATGACCACCTTCACTGAATTGCGAATGTAGTTGACGCCGTCTTCCATGCTCCTTGGCGAGTAGGGAAACCAGCTGCTCGTGGTATAGGCGTCCTGAATCCAGACGAGGCGCCCGTTGCTGACCACGATGTAAGGATCGTGGTCAAGCGTGAGAAATGGCGCAATCGTGCGGACCCGGTCCTGAATGTTCCGATGGAGCACAATGCCGCTTTCATGCGTGATATAGGCCGTCAACAAAATGTTCGGGTCGCCGAACCGCCATGCGAACAGCGCACGGCGCGCCAAGCTGCCGATCGCGATGCCATCGCGTCCCGCGTAAGTGGTGTAGGCGTTGTCCTTCCCTTTCGGATAATCGAATTCGAGCGCACGGGTCTTGACGATGACGTAGCCCTCCCCCGCCTGACCGAAGTAAATTCGCGGTTCCCGCACGGCCGGGCCGCCTTCTGATACGGGCGGAATATCGTGCAAATAGAAGACCGGCAAACCCTCGGCGGATTTCCGCGTGACCGGCGACATCACCACGCCGTTGCCATGCGTATACAGCAAATGCAAGTTCACCCAGGTCCGGGCGCTTTCCGGCAGCAGCGAGGGTTCGATTTCGCGCGCCGACAGCATCACCTGCCGATACTCTCCATCAAGCCAATAGCGGTCTATGTCTATCGAGCGGAATTTGTAGTAAGTCCTGATCTCCTGCAATTGCGCGTACGTATCCATCAGCGGCCGCTGATCCCAAAGCCGGATGTTGTCGATGGTCGCCCGATTCGCTTCCAGAGCGGCGACATTGAGCCTTTGCTCCGGCGGAAACGGTTTCACTTCAATCGACGCCAATCCGTATGCCTCGCGCGCTAACGCAATATTATGTGCAATGTAGGGTGTCTCTCTCTCGAGTTCACTTGGCTTCACGTAGTAACGGTTAAAGAGCGCCGGATAGACCCACCCAAACACGAGTGAGTTGCCGAAGACAAGCAGTACCGATGCGAACATCACGCGATCGCTACAGCGGCGAACATTGACCCACGAGGCGATCGACGCCGCGGCTGAAACGCCACCGAGCCACCACAGAATCGGTAACCGCACGTGCACGTCGGTATAGGCAGCACCTATTAGCACATCGTTGTCGCCGTATAGCAACAGAAATCGATCGAGCCAATAGGAGCACGCTTTCAATGCGAAATAGATCCCGAGCAGCGCCGAAGCGTGGGCGACCGCGGCCCGCGAAAACCTGATCGCCCCTTGCCCGAGCACAATATCGGCGCGCACTACAAAAACCACACCCGCCAAAGCCGCGCAACAGAAGATCAGTAATATCAACCCGTTTTTGAGTGCAACGAAGACCGGCAACGAGAAAAGATAGAAGCCGATGTCATAGCCAAACACCGGATCGCGCTTGCCGTACGGCACCTGATAAACAAAGCGAAGTGCGGTGTCCCAGTTCGGTGTCCCGCCGATTGCGATAAGCAATGCGAGCAGTATGGCGGCGCTCGTGATCGACAGGAACCACGGCGCACGCAGCAAGCGTTCGTCGACGATAGTAACGACGTTGCTGCCTCTGCCCGCATAAAGATACGATAGGTACCCTGATAACCACAGGGCACCTGCTGAAACAGTGAATACGGCGACGAACAGAGCCGCTCGAGCAGTCAAGACGGTCCAGAAAACCTCGGCTTGGTCCAGCGAAGCAAACCACAACCCTTCGACAATGAGGCCAACCATGCGCCCTACTGCAATCAAGCAGGCGATGAGGATAGCGATGGCGATCGCGATACGTCTGAAGCGCATACTGGGTCCAGTTACCAACGCATCACCCGCTCGTCTACGTAGGGGTCCCGAGCAAGAGGTGAGCCGCAGGATGATTGGCCGTTGCGTGCGTGATTTCCCGCACGAATGTCAACCGGCGCCTCAGCTCGTGCGTGGTTCGAATGCGATGCGAGAGTGGCCGACGCTGACACACTTGTCGCGTGTTCGGGGCATCTAGGCTTTAAATTCCCTTTGCAAAACTTCTATCATTGAAGGGCACTTTTCGGGCGTTCACCAAGGAGGATGACCATGCGCATGCTTCTGAACATACGAATACCTCATGAGCCGTTCAATGCTTTTGTGCGCAACGGCACAATCGGAGAAGTGGTTTCGAGGATACTTGAAGAGGCAAAACCGGAAGCCGCCTACTTTACCGAGCAAAACGGAACACGCGGAGCGATCCTCATCGTCAACCTGGATGAGCCTTCACAGATTCCTGCATACGCAGAGCCGTGGTTCTTGATGTTCAACGCCGACTGCGAGTTTCGCGTGGTGATGGTTCCAGAAGATTTTAAAAAGGCCGGACTGGAAAATCTCGGAACAAAGTGGAAATAATAAATGCGATTCTTGGTTAAAAATTTCGAAACAAATCAACCGTACTTATGGT
>NZ_DATJJF010000130.1:0-10998 GCF_035492435.1 Trinickia sp. | reverse complement strand
GCGTCGCCTATCCGAAGGCGAGCGGCCGCGATATGAAGGAGCTGATGAAGCTCGCGACACGCTATTGCAAGGCGAAAACCATTCCGCTTTCGGAAGAGGTGTTCCGGCTGTGTGCGAGCTTTCGCGGGTACGCTTGACGCGTCGCCTACTTAGCGTCCGCGGCGGGCTGCGTATGCAGCCCGCATTTCAGTAGTGCACTGTCCAATGCATCGAAGGTGCTACTTCGCGTGCTGCTCCCCGGACAATTCAGCCCCGTGTGCGCGGATCGCGGCGATTAGTTCCGCCGCGGTGATTTCGTAGCGCATCTCCCGGTGAATGCCTGGCTTGCGCTCGTCGATTTCGATTAGAAGAATGCTCTTGCCGTCTTCCGCGGCTTCGAGCCGAAGAGAGCGGACTTCTCGCCCGCTGGCTTCGTCGATTTCGGTGAGCAGGGACATGGCTCCGGAAGAACGGGTAGTGCGCATCGAGTCTATCCTCAAGTCGTAAAGTCAAGCGATTGGGGCGCCGGCTTCAGCGCGAACAGATAAAACCCGAATCGTCCTCGCTGTCATAAAGCTGCCATCATCGCGCGGGTATGCGGCACAGGCCGCGGCAGCACACTGCGGACGGCCAGTGTAGCGCGAAGTGCGCGGGCATCCGCGCCTTTTCGCTAGGCACAGGCGACTCTCGCAACAGCGTTCGTGTTCGCGCGCTGGACTCTGCTCTCGAGAGGCTTGCCAGCCGACACGCTCACTCAGGCTGTATCCAGACGCTCATTATCGATGAGAGCCTGAGCCATCTCCCAGGCGTCGCGAGCCGCATCGTGGCGCCCGCACAACTGGCGCGCAAGCGTCGCGCCGTCGAGCAGGAGCGCGCAGCGTCGGGCGAGCCGAGCGGCCGTCTCGCTCTCAAATCGTTCTCCGAGCATGTGTTCGAGCATCTGCACGAATGAGCGCCGCTGCGCGGCGGCGGTGGAAAGAATTTCGTTGTCCTCGGCATGAAATTCAGCTGCCGCATGAATGAACATGCTGCCCACAAACGATTCAGAGCGGAACCATGCGTCGTGCCACGAGAAAACGGCTCCGATCTTGTCGTGCACGTCGGTGTGCGGTGCTGCTGCCGCGGTGACGCCCGCATTGCGCGCAGCGCCCTGCTGGTTGAGCACCTCGACGACCAGCTTGTTCTTCGACGGAAAATGCTTGTACATCGTCATTTTCGCCACGCGCGATTCCTCGATGATGCGGTCAATGCCAACCGCATGAATGCCGAACCGTGAAAATAACCGTGTGGCGGTTTCGACCAGCGCCTTCTTTTTCTCGCTCATTGTGGGCTCGCTGAATAATGTGAAAGTTGTGCGTTCTCGCGTCGAACCCGTCCGCCGAGCTTGCTTTCTACAGAGAAAATGAACATCTCGAAAAGATGCTTCCCCGCCGGCAGGCGACTTTCGATCGGTTGCCGCGTAGTCTCTCAATTCGCGGCGATGAACCTTTGCCATTCAAATCGAAGCGCGCCGTAAAATCAAGCCCCTATAATCAATTGTGCGAACGGCCGTTTTTATCTCGCGCAGTGCCGCCATGTCTCGCGACGAGCTCGACTGTGACGCTAGACCCGATCCGAACGAATGACTGGGCTCCCGTCCGATGTTGCGAAATATCACATAACATTGTGCGGCTGCCCCGGGTAGCATGTCGATAGCTCCATGCCGCCCGGGTCAAAAAGGCACCCGCGCGTGGCAACCGTATCCGGTGTGTTGAGCTGTCGGTGTCCGCAGGTTGTAAAAGAGACCGCCTCGCATCAGTATTGCAGTGAAGTGCCAGCGGCATGGCATACTCCGGCCATTCGAAAAAGAATGAAGGATTCATTCCGATGAAACCCATGCTGTTTTTGAACGTTGGGGAGCGCGCGGCAAAGTGTGCGGTTTGCGCCATTGTGCTGTGTTCCATCCTCGCGGGCTGCGCCAGCAGCGCGCCGCTTTTTACCAAGGATGGACGGCCCACCACGCTGGTCCAATGCCCTGCTGAAGGTTCTGCGGCACCGTGTCTGGAACAGGCGCGCGGCATCTGTGGGGGAGATTTCGACATCGTCGAACAGTCCACCAATCGGGGGCAGCGTAATCTGCTTTTTGCTTGCCGGGCGCAGACGCAGCAGTAGGTTGCACTTTTGCTCTGCGATCGGTCATGGCTGTACTTATTGAAATCACCAACGGAGGCGATTCTTTATGGCGACGTACAGGCAGCTCACCGAACAACTGGCCAAAGTGCAGGCGCAAATGCACGTGGCACGTGAAAAGGAAATGGTCGCGGCCATAGCCCAAATCAAGGAGCAGATCGCGGAGTATGGCATCACGGCCGAGGAGCTCGGTTTCGCAGCGAAACGGCCTCGCAAAGCTGATTCGGGAGAATCGGTGGCAAAGTACCGTAACCCGAAGACGGGACAGACCTGGACCGGTCGGGGACGCAAACCGTTATGGCTTGGCAAACGACCGGATCGGTTTCTGATCAAGGATTGATTCACGCGCAATACTTTAGGCGCGAGATGGCTTCGAAGGCGTGCAAAACGCCATCTACGATACGGACGCGGGCGTCGATGACGAAAAGGCGCTCCTGCCTACTGCGCGTATCACGGCGTCGATCGAATCTGCATGACGAGCGTGACCAGCAGACTATCGGTATCGACATGTGCCTTGTCGATGAGGCGGGCGACGGCATTTCGGCTGCGTAAAACTAGAAGAACCTCAAGGCAAACGCTGCGCTCGCCCGCCTGACGAGCCGAGCGTCCTGCCACGTTTGCTCTGCGTCATCGTTGCACCTCATTCGCAACTGGAAAGCGCAAATTAGCCGGCTCCCCCTTTTATGCCGACAGGCTGCTCGCTCGTGGGCGCCAACGAATTATTGTCATTTTTTTTCATGTTAGCGTCTTCGAATGACAGGTCACCCAGCAAAGCCGTCTCTTGGGTTTGCGTTGGATCGGCGGAGTCACGGGGCTGCCGATTCTTGCCGCCGTCCTTCTGCGTATCGCGATGAAATCGAGCGCCTGTGGTCTGCGGGTTCCTTAGGATTGCTCAATTATTGCAATGACTTCCAACGAACATTGCTCGCCTATCGGTACTACGGCAAGCGTTTCGATTGCGGCAGCAAGCTTGGCTCCCTGAGAGCGACCGTCGCATTTGCGCTGCGGCATCCTGAGATCGGCAATTCGTTTGGCGCTTATCTGCGAGACCATGCGGCTCGATTGGGAATCTGATCCTTCCACCGAAAATGCGGCATGCGCTCGAGCGCGCGCTGTCACCCCTCCTGGGTGCTCCACTTTTTAAGGACCGAGTGGGGGCACGGCATTCGGCTCACTTCGCAAAGCCTTTTTTTTAGCCGCTCGTATCCTCCGTGACGAATTGAGCACGATGCGTTTTGTCGTTACCGTCCTTCATCAATCCGACACGTTTCAGTTCTATGCTTATTTACTTACCCAGCTGGCATTGGCACGTTAAAGGCGAGTCAATGGACGTATCGCGACGGCATTGGATCCCGATAACGGGAGGGGGTGTCAATTGTCAATGGTTTATTCCAGGGGTGATGCTGCGCGCTTAGGCAAACGTTTGCGGATTGCGGGTTTGATCGCCCCGGTCTGGATGCCGTTGGCATGCGCCGCTTTCGTACTGACAGCGTGCAGCGATGACGACAAAGATCAGGTAAAGGGCTCGGCGTCCCAAGCGCAGGAATATGCCGCCACGCTGCCGGGTGCTCACGCCGATGATCGGCCGGGCAGCGGATTGACCACACAGGGCCTCGCACAAGGTTTCGCGATCGACGGCAACACGGCGAGCGCGTCACATGCGTTGTTGCCCCCGGTCATGCATTCCGCCGATTGAGTTTTGCAGTTCACCGATCGTCGATAGCACCGGCGCGTTTTCGCGGTCATTTCTATTGACGCCTCGGTTATGCGGTATCTCGCAGCGTGCGTGGCTTTACGCAACGCCGTCTTGTTCCACTTTGACCTGTTCAAATCGAATTCAATATGACTTACACGAGTCGTCGTGATTTTTTGCGCGCTGCCGCCCAGGCCGCCGGCGCTGCCGCTGCGATGGGCGTTTTGCCCATCGGCATTCGCAATGCATTGGCGATTCCCGCTCATGATGCGACGCGAAGCATCGAAGACGTCGAGCATATCGTGATCCTGATGCAGGAGAATCGCTCGTTTGACCACTACTTCGGCACACTGCGCGGCGTGCGCGGCTATGGTGACCGCCGCACCATCACGCTGCCCAATGGGCAGCCCGTCTGGCATCAACCGACGGCAGCCGGCGCAGGCTATGTCTTGCCGTTTCATCCGAGCGCGCCCGATCTCGGCTTGCAGTTCCTGCAGGACCTCCCGCATGACTGGACGACGACGCACACGGCATGGAATGGCGGCCGCTATGACCAATGGGTGCCCGCAAAAGGCACTACGACGATGGCCTACCTCACGCGACAAGACATTCCGTTCCACTATCAACTTGCGGACGCGTTCACAATTTGCGATGCATATCACTGCTCGACCTTGACGTCGACCGATCCGAATCGGTACTACATGTGGACGGGCTGGGTAGGCAACGATGGCGGCGGCGGTGGTCCCGTTCTCGACAATGCAGAGGCCGGCTATTCTTGGTCGACCTATCCAGAGGTGCTACAAGCCGCGGGTATTTCGTGGAAGGTGTATCAGGACATCGGCACGGGGCTTGACGCGAATGGCGGGTGGGGTTGGACGCAAGATGCTTACATCGGCAACTACGGCGACAACTCGCTGCTTTACTTCGACCAATATCGCAATGCACAGCCGGGTACACCGCTTTACGACAATGCGCGCACCGGCACCAATGTGGCGGTCAGCGGGGGCTACTTTGACGAGCTCAAGCGCGACGTGCAAAACGGCACGCTGCCGCAGGTATCGTGGATTGCCGCGCCCGAAGCGTACTGCGAGCACCCCAACTGGCCCGCGAACTACGGCGCCTGGTACGTCGATCAAGTGCTGCAGGCGCTGACTTCAAATCCCGAGGTGTGGAGCAAGACGGTGTTGCTGATCACCTACGACGAGAACGACGGCTTCTTCGACCATGTGGCGCCGCCGTTTGCGCCATGGTCCGATGCGACGGGTCGCTCGACGGTCCCAACTACGAACGAATACTTCGCGGGCAACAGCCAATATGCGGCAGGGCCCTACGGCCTGGGGCCGCGCGTGCCGATGATCGTCGTCTCGCCTTGGTCGAAAGGCGGCTGGGTGTGTTCGCAGACGTTCGACCATACCTCGATCATTCGCTTCATCGAAAAGCGCTTTGGCGGCACGCATGACCTTAGCGAAGCCAACATCACGGCATGGCGCCGCGCGGTATGCGGCGATCTCACGAGCGCATTCGACTTCGCCAATCCGAACGCCAGCTTCCCGACGCTCCCGGATACGAGCGGCTACGCGCCACCCGACCAACTACGCCATCCGGACTACGTGCCAATGCCGCCAACGGCTCAGTCCATGCCGAACCAAGAGCCCGGCATCCGACCCGCCCGGGCGCTGCCTTATGAGCTCTTTGTTCGCGCGCATGCGCAAACAGAAAAAAGCACGCTGCAACTCGAGTTCGTCAACACCGGGGACGCTGGGGCCACATTTCTTGCATATCAGCCGATGACTGGCGATGCGCCCCGCGCCTATACCGTCGAAGCGAAAAAACGCATCAACGACGAACTGCCCGTGAATGCGGACGGCAGCTATCGATTCGCCGTACACGGTCCGAACGGATTCGTGCGCGGGTTTGCGGGCACCACCGTGCCGCATTCTTCAAACAATGTCGGAGCAAAGCCTGAGGTGACGCAAGCCTATGACGTCGCCAATGGAAACATTGAGTTGCGCCTGAACAACCTGGGTACCTCGGCTTGCACCTTTTCGATCTTGAATGCTTACGACGGCAAGACGGTCACGCGCAAGGTGGTGGGTGGACAAAGCGTGGACCTGTACGTCGATTTGCGCGCGTGTTATGGCTGGTACGACCTGCGCGTCAGCGTCGATACCGATGCTTCGTTCGAAAGAACGCTTGCAGGTCACGTTGAAACCGGCCATAGCAGCATGAGCGATCCGGCATTGGGCACATCGACGTAATCGTTTTCTCCGTGCGTGGGGCTCGTCCATGCGGGCGAGCCCTTGCACCGCGCATTGCGCTCAGCACGGCCCGCATTCGCGTTCCCTTTCCTGATCTTCCTCTCTAACACGGCCCCTTCGCATTGAAATCGAGGCGCGGCTGGTCCATAACTTCGTTCGTTTCTCGACAGACCCGTTTGCACCATCGGCGCCTATGCGCTGGCAAGCGCTACTTCCTGCCCGAGCGAATCGAACATGAACTCAATAACCCGCCGTGCCTTTTTACGCGCCGCCGCCCAAGCCGCAGGCGCCGCCGCAATGGGCATTCTGCCCGCCGGTATTCGCAATGCGCTGGCGATTCCCGCTTACGATGCAACGCGCAGCATCGAGGACGTCGAGCATATCGTGATCCTCATGCAGGAAAATCGCTCGTTCGATCATTATTTCGGCACGCTGCGCGGCGTTCGCGGGTACGGTGACCGCCGCGTCATCACACTGCCGAGCGGCAATCCGGTTTGGTTCCAACCGCTGGTCGCAGGCGTCGGGCAAATTCTGCCGTTTCGCCCGAGCGCATCGAATCTCGGCATGCAGTTCATGCAAGGCATGCTGCACGACTGGTCGACGACACACTGGGCATGGAACGGTGGCCGCTATGACCAATGGATCGCGGCGAAGGGCCCGACGACGATGGCCTACATGACGCGCGATGACATTCCGTTCCATTATCAACTTGCGGACGCGTTTACGATTTGCGATGCATATCACTGCTCGATCATGTCGTCCACTGATCCGAACCGCTACTACCTGTGGACCGGGGGGATCGGCAACGACTGCACGGGCGGCGGCCCCGCCATCGACAATGCGGAGCGGGGCTATTCATGGACGACGTACCCGGAACTGTTGCAGGCCGCGAACATTTCCTGGAAGGTGTATCAGGATATCGGCGCGGGGCTTGACGCGAATGGCGCCTGGGGTGGGTCCGAGGATGCTTACATCGGCAACTACGGCGACAACGCGCTGCTTTACTTCGATCAATACCGCAACGCGCAGCCGGGCGACGCGCTTTACGACAATGCCCGCACGGGCACTAACGTGGCGGTGAGTGGGGGGTATTTCGATGTCCTCAAGCGCGATGTGCAGAATGGAGCGCTGCCGCAGGTATCGTGGATCGTCGCGCCGGAGGCCTATTCGGAGCATCCGAACTGGCCGCCGAACTACGGTGCCTGGTACATCGATCAGGTGCTGCAGGTACTGACGTCGAATCCCGCCGTGTGGAGCAAGACGGCACTATTTGTGACCTATGACGAGAACGACGGCTTCTTCGATCATGTGGCGCCACCGTTTGCACCATGGTCCGATGCGACGGGCCGCTCGAGCGTCGATACAACGAACGAATTCTTTGGGGGCGGCCCTGGCAAGATGGCGGGCCCGTACGGATTGGGCCCGCGCGTGCCGATGATCGTCGTATCGCCTTGGTCGAAGGGTGGCTGGGTGTGCTCCGAGACGTTCGATCATACGTCGATCATCCGCTTCATCGAAAGGCGCTTCGCCGGCAAAGCGGTGCTGCGCGAAGCCGACATCACCCGGTGGCGTCGCTCGATATGCGGCGATCTCACACGTGCATTCGATTTCGCCAATCCGAATGTCACGGTTCCGCCGTTGCCGTCCACCGAAGGCTATGTTCCGCCCGATCGGCAGCGGCATTTCAGTTACTTTGCGCTGCCGCCGCTAGCCCAGACGTTGCCGAGTCAGGAGCCCGGCCTGCGTCCGGCACGCGCCTTGCCCTATGAGCTCTTCGTACTGGGGCGCGCGCGACGCGACGAGGGGGTACTCAGCCTTGAATGGGTCAACAACGGTGACGTGGGGGCGGCGTTTCTTGTGTACCGGCTGACGAGCGGTGACCCGCCTCGTGCCTATACGGTTGGAGCGAAAGAGCGATTTGACGACCCGCTAGCGTTGGACGCGGACGGTAGTTATCGCTACGCGATTCATGGTCCGAACGGCTTCCTGCGCCGCTTCAAGGGCAAAGCTGTGCACGTTCGTTGGTGGGGCTCGGACGTGGCGGTGCCCGAAGTGACGGAGGTCTATGACGTAGCCAACGGTTGCATCGAGGTGCGATTGCATAACCTGGGTACGTCGGCTTGCGTGTTTTCTATCGTGAATGGGTACGATGGTGCTCGCATTGAGCGAAGCGTGGCGGGAGGAAACGTTGCCGACGTGTATTTCGACTTGCGTCCGTCCTACAGCTGGTACGACTTGCGGATCAGCGTCGATACCGATCCTCTATTCGAAAGAGCGTTGGCCGGTCACGTCGAGACTGGACGCAGCAGCATGAGCGATCCTGCATTCGGCACGGCGTAAGCGATGCTGCTTTATCGATCCAACCGTAGGCAAAACAACGGGCAAAGCAGTGCAGATAGTTTGGCGTGCGCAACGTTTTCCTGCCTCGAAGACGGCCCGAACGCATAAAAAGATGCATGGAGTTGCGCGGCGCTTGTAGAATCCGGCGTTGAAGCTGCGCTGGAGCGCGTGCTTCGAAGCGTTCAACGACCAACAGGTAGGAGAAACATGTCGACTTCCGCAAAGAAGGTTGCGAAAAAGGCTGCAGCCGCACCGGCAAAAAAGGTAGCTGCGAAGAAAGTGCCCGCCAAGAAGGCGGTAGTTAAGAAGGTCGCCGTGAAGGCGTCCGGCGTAGCGACGCCGATCAAGGACACCTTCACGAAGGCCTCGCTGGCTGCCCACCTTGCAGAACGTGCCGCTGTCGAGCCGAAATCGGTCAAGGCCGTGCTCGCTGCGCTTGAAGACACGATCCTTGGCTCCGTGCATAAAAAGGGCGCTGGCGAGTTCACGCTTTCCGGCCTTTTGAAGATCGTGGTGCAAGCAGTTCCGGCGAAGAAGAAGCGCTTCGGCAAAGATCCGTTTACGGGCGAAGAGCGCTGGTTCCCGGCGAAGCCGGCCAGCGTGCGCATCAAGGCACGTGCGCTGAAGAAGCTGAAGGACGCGGCGGCCGCCTAAGACGCTTTCCAGCGTTGTGTGCGTCACTGAATGAAGAACCCCGCATTGCTGTACAGCGATGCGGGGTTTTCTTCGTGTACAGGCTAAGCGTGACTTAGATTTCCGCTGGCGTGCACGCACCCGTGGGGCCGCACGAGAGAAAAAAAGCCGAAGGGCAAGCCTTCGGCTTTTGCGCGCTGCTTAGCAGTGCTGAGTATCAGAACTTGTGGCGCAGGCCCACGCTCAGGAGCAACTGTGTGCTTGTGCCGCCGTAGCCGTACGAGCCGACGGAGGCCACTGCGGGAACCGAACCGCCGCTGGCGTCGCCCTGGTTGCCGCTTGCATGTTGCCAAGCACCGACCAGATACACGTCGGTCCGCTTCGACAGGCTATAGTCGGCGCCTGCTGAAACTTGATTGTATGACGCGTTGGTATCGCCGCTTGCGTGCGTGTAGTTATATCCCAAGCCGAGCAGCATAGCCGGCGTCAGTTGGTAGTTCACGAAACCCTGGGCGGTGTTGTACTTTTGGGTCGACGCGAAGGTTGAGAAGCCGTCTGCCGTATAAAGCGCATTGCTGAAGCTTGCACCGAGCGTGAACTGGCCGAGCGTATATTGCCCCGCGACTCGAACAATTTTGATTGCGTTTGCCGTCTGGTAGCCGAAGTTAACCGTCGGATTAGCAGAGTTGAACGTATCGAACGGACCGTCCGACGTGCTCGTCCAGCTAGAACGCTTCAAAGCCGTACCCGTCGGGTTCGTGTTCCTCGTATTCACGTAGCTCGCTGCCAAAGCGATGGGGCCGTTGTTATAGGCCGCTCCGAGCGCCCACGTCATACCTTGACCGGTTGAGCCTGGGACACCGCCAAACGCATACATGCCTTCTACTTGGAAGCCGGCATAGACAGGCGACAGGTATTTGATCGCGTTGCTGACGCGGAAACTGTTGTCGTAGTTGTCGACGTCACCCGGCGTCGCAAAAGCGCTGCCAAAATAGTTGTCTTCTGTGATGGCCTGTACGAGGTCGACGCTCGGGTCATATTGACGGCCGAGGGTTACCGTACCGTATTGGTTGCTCTGCAACCCTACGAACGCTTGACGGCCGAACATCCGGCTGCCTTGTTGGAGCTTACCGTTGCCCGGATCGAAGCCATTTTCCAATTGGAAGATCGCCGACAACCCACCACCCAAGTCCTCCGTGCCCTTCAAGCCCCAACGTGAGCCGGAGAGGTCGCCCGCGTTAGTATTGCTGATCGAATACAGGCTGTTGTTACCGTTGACGTGATTTACATAGGTGAACGACGTATCGATGATGCCGTACAGCGTCACGCTGCTTTGTGCGTGCGCGGCACCCGCAGCACCCATCAACGCAAGCGAGAGAGTCGACAATGCGATCTTTTTCATCATTTCTCCACGCGGAAGAGTGTTAGTTATTTGGTGTTGCGAAACGCAGAATAGCTCATTGATGTTTTTGCGACGATTGGAAAAAAAACAAAGTGTCGCCAAAACGTAACAGTAGTGAAAGATCGCATTGCGGCCGAGTGCTCGGCGCTCGACGCGTGCGAGATCGGCTTCAGAGGCGGCATTTTTGGCGATTACAGCCGGTTCGCCGTCGGTGCTTCCGGGCCACTATCCATTCCATAGCGGATGTCATAAAAACGACGGTTGTGCGCCGTGGTTATGCCTGCGGCGCCCAGTATTCATCCGACACTTTCTGTGCAGTCACGGCGCCAAGTGCCGCCGATTACGGTGTCGAGGCGCGAGCGCCGGCACGCGTGGCGCCAGCCGCCGGTTTGTTTCGCCGACCGCGCGCTGCCGCGAATTCCGCGCCGAAAAGCAAAACCGCTGCTGAAAAGTACAGCCACATCAGCAAAACAGCCAACGAACCGGCTGCGCCGAACGCACTGGCCATGCCGGCGTGGGTAAGG
>NZ_DATJJF010000129.1:0-15213 GCF_035492435.1 Trinickia sp. | reverse complement strand
GCTCGCAAAGCCATACTGCTTTGCAATCGGGGCAATCTGTGCCGTTGCAATGATGCCACCGGTAGCCACGCACACATACAAGATGTACATGACCCAGAAAACCGGGGCGCGAACCATTTGCTTCGTCGTGAAGTCAACCTTTGTTGCTACCACGCGCTTGCGTGCCTGGTTGGCCGGCGGATTCGGGCGAACCATCAGCGTCGCGAGCACGAGAATGCAAATACCCTGCAACAGCCCGAAGAAAATGAACGTGTGCTGGTACCCGGATGTCTGGATCATGTTGGAAATGGGGATCGCAGTCAACGCTGCGCCCCCGCCAAAGCCGGCGGCCGTCAAGCCTGCAGCCATGCCGCGCCGGTCCGGGAACCACTTGAGCGCAACACCTACGCACGTCCCGTAGACGCAGCCCGCTCCAATTCCGGAAATGACAGCTGCGACATAAAGCACCTCGAGGCTAGGCGCATATGCGTTTAGAATCCAACCCAGTCCTGCGCAAACCGCACCGCCCATCACCACTGGACGCGGACCGAACTTGTCCACGAGCCAGCCTTCGACCGGCACGAGCCACGTTTCGGTCACGATGAACAGCGAAAACGCCAATTGAATGGCTGCCTGTCCCCAATGGTGCTTTTGGTCCATCGGGACGACAAAGAGTGTCCAGGCATATTGAAGGTTTGCAACAAGGCCCACGCAAAGTAGGCCGGCCACCAGTTGTATCCAGCGGTTGTGGTGCTTCTTTCCGCTGGCATTCATCGTCGTAGGGGAGTGCTGCACGCTTACCATCTCCATCGTAGTTCTGAAGGGGGGCGCTCGAGCCCGTTGACTGAGCGTCCCAACAGCCCGACCGCCGGCGCCTCAATGTAAGAAGAGGCAAATGTCCGGACCCCGTCGGTTTCGCTAGGATGCGAATGGCATCGGATGGTGCGCCTGCTCCCACGATGTAGACAGTTAATTTTTTTTATGAAATTGATACATCATTGGTAATGGAGTCGGATCCCCGCATGAAGAATGGGGATCGGATCCATATGGGATAAGGCTGGGTGGGACGGACTCAAGATAACAATTCTGTTATCTAGGTCACACACAAGTGACACTTTTGGCTAAAGTGGCCATTAGGTCGGGGGTGAGCGCCGATTCCCCCGCGCGCGTTGTGAGCAACCGAGCGAATGCGATCTCCGCTGTGTCCGATGTTGGCGCTTTCAGCTACGCCCTACACGGTTGACGCACAACCCAGCTTTCAATGAATGGCAGAAGGTAAGCTTTCACGACGCCTTCAGCAAGGCACTGTGCCACCGCGTGCAGACGACCTGCGCTACATGCCCCTATAAGGGGTGAAACATATTGCCAACGACTTTTCGTTCATCGTCGCGAAACACGTGGTGGGACTCACAGGTCTGGTAGTCCACGCGCGTCGGCATGAGGAACAACAAACGGTCTTCCGGAAGTACCCGATCAACACAGCCAATCGGGCGGACACAGTTTTCGGCGTGATGGGTATCGGTCACGTCTGTCAGCAGTCCTGATGATCGGAAGTCCTAACAATCTGCAGCCCTAATAATAGGCTATTTCAGCAATAGTCGATTTTTTATTTAGCAGTCCTGAGGGTGGCTAGCTTACTTTTGGACTGCGCGTTCCGACCTACTTCAATCGCCGCTCACACTCGACTTTCGATTCGCTTCTGCTCAGCCGACTCTTTGCCACGTTGCAGATGGAGCGACACCGCCCAGATTACAAGGCCACCCACCGCCAGCAACGCGCCGACCCAACCGGGCGATGTCCATCCGAATCCACCGGCTATCGCGAGACCGCCGAGAAACGGTCCGAGTGCATTGGCCGTATTGAACGCTGAATGGTTAAGGGCAGCAGCCAGTCCTTGCGCATCCTCGGCAACATCCATGAGGCGGGTCTGCAAGACGGTAGCGAGCGCGCCGCCCACGCCAATCAAGAAGACATCCAGCGTAATAGTCCACACATTGTGCGCGGCAAGCGGGAAAACGATCAGTGTCGCGGCGCTCCATACGAGAAGAATGCCTGCCGTGCGCATCAGCGCCCGATCCGCGAACACAGGCACCACCAGATTGCCGATCGTGAGGCCCACGCCGAGGACGCTCAAAATCAGCGCCGTCATCGCCACTGAAACGTGCGTGACCGACGTCAGGATATCGGCCAAATAAGTGTAGACGGCAAAGAGACCGCCGAATCCGATGGCACCGATGCCGAGGGTGAGCCACACTTGAGCACGTCGAAGTGCACTCAGTTCCCGCAGCGGACTCGCGTCGGCGTCGGCCGGCACCGAAGGCGCAAACAGTCGCACGCACGTCATCGTCAGTACGCCTAACGATGCGGCAAATCCAAAGCTCCACCGCCAACCGATGATGTGCCCGAGCCAGTCTGAAAACGGCACGCCTGCGATCGTGGCAACGGTCAAGCCGAGAAACATCCTGCCGACGGCCACTGTGCGGCGATCCTCTGGCACGAGCGAACTTGCGACTAGCGCGGCGATGCCGAAGTAGGCGCCGTGCGGCAATCCGCAGATAAACCGGAAAATGAGCAACCACGCGTAGCTCGGCGAAAGCGCACTCAACACGTTTCCGAGCACGAACATCGCCATCAACAGGATCAGCAACGTGCGACGGTTCAATCGCGCACCGAGCACGGCGAGCGTCGGCGCACCGACCACCACACCGAGAGCGTAGGCACTGATCACATGCCCCGCAGTCGGAGCGTCGATGCCGAGCCCACTCGCAAAGAGCGGCAGCAGGCTCATGGTGCCGAACTCGGTCGTGCCGATCGCGAATCCGCCGACCGCTAGCGCAAAGAGTACGAGTCCGGTGTTTGCCTTCGAAGCCTGATGCATCAATTCGCTCGCTGATAGACCATCTTTCAAAAAACGCCGATTCTACTGGCAATTAGCGACGAGATGTGTTGCGCACCCCATTAGGCGGCAATGTGCCGCAGCCTGCCCCCATCGATTCGAATATTTCGGTTCGAGTCCGACCTCTTCCGAGCAAATCAACCGCACCACCCACGACAAGTCATCCTTGCTGAATTCTATCGATACGTTATATCATTGCATCCGGTTGATGATATGTTATATCGTCTCCTACTGATTCGAATGCAGCTCGCTTGCGGCGAGCCGGGTAAAGCGGCGCATTGCCGTTCAAAAGACAACGAGAAGGGACGATGGAACGCTCACGGATAGCTCAAGCCTGCGCAGTGCTCGTCGCGCAGGTCCTCAGCACGCACATGCTTGCGGCGCACGCACAAGCCACAGCGCCTGCACAAGCCACAGCGCCTGCACAAGCCGCAGCGCCGGAGGCAGCCAGTGCAACGCAAACCCAAGCGAATGCAACGCAACAAAAAACAAGCGCCAAGGCCGGCACTCAAAACGACAACGTGAAGCGCATCGACGTGACCGTCGTTAACGCTCAGCGGCTGGATCGCGCGCGCAACGGCTTGTTGCCTGAGGTCGGGAGCAGTGTCTATCGGATTACTCAGAAAGACATCGACAACATGCCGCAGGGCGCGAATACACCGCTCAATCAGGTGCTGCTGCAAGCGCCCGGTGTCGCCCAAGATTCCTATGGCCAGGTGCACGTACGCGGCGAGCACGCAAATCTGCAATACCGCATCGACGGAATCATGATCCCCGAGCCGATCACCGGCTTCGGTCAGTCGTTCGATTCGCGCATCATTGACGAGGTCAGCCTCCTGACCGGCGCCCTGCCCGCCCAATACGGCGACCGCACAGCAGGCATCGTCGATATCCGCACAAAGGAAGGCGACACGGGCAACGGCGGCACGCTCGACGTGTATGGCGGCAGCCATCAAACGATTCAGACCAGCGCAGATGTATTCGGCTCGAGTGGGCCATTCACCTATTACTTTGCAGGCTCGCTCGGTCAAAACAATCTGGGCATCGAGGCGCCCACTGCCGACGGCAATCCACTGCATGACCAGACACGTCAGGGCAATGGGTTCGGCTACCTGTCCTATATGATCAACTCGCTCACGCGCGTGAGCGTCATGTTCGGCTCAGCGTCCAACCATTTTGAAATCCCGAACACGCCGGGGCTTACCCCTGCATACGCGCTAAACGGTGTGTCGACATTCAACTCGGCGAACCTTGACGAAACGCAGTCCGAGCTCGACAACTTCGCGGTAGTCGCCCTGCAAGGCACGAATGGGGCCGCGTTGGACTACCAGGTCGCGCTTTACTCGCGTTACACCCGAACGCAATTTAACCCCGACACCGTTGGCGATCTGATCTTCAACGGTGTTGCATCGAGCAATTTCCATAGCGATCAAGCCAACGGTCTGCAAGCCGACACGACGTACCGGCTTAACAGCAACCACACTGTGCGCGCCGGGATCATGGCGGAGCAGGAGCACGCAGACTTCAGCAACAGCGTGGCCGTTTTCCCCGCTGATGCCAGCGGGGCGCAGTTGTCGGACCAGCCGTTCACGATCAACAACTCGAGCAGCCAGACCGGCTATCTGTACGGTCTTTATCTGCAAGACGAATGGAAGCTCACCAGCAAGCTGACATTGAATTATGGGGTTCGCTATGACAGGATGGACGAATACATCCAGGCCGGTCAGCTGAGCCCTCGTATCGGGCTCGTCTATCAGCCGACCCACTCAACGACGCTGCACGCAGGTTACGCGCGCTATTTCACGCCGCCGCCTTTTGAGCTGGTGTCGAATGGGACGGTGAGCTTATTCAACGGCACCACTAACCAGAGTGCGAGTGATAAAGACGATCCAGTCAAGCCAGAGCGCAGCGACTATTTCGATGTCGGCGTTTCGCAGCGCGTGACATCCGACCTCACGCTCGGCCTCGATGCGTACTACAAGATCGCACGCGATATGCTCGACGAGGGCCAGTTCGGCACGGCGCTTATCTACACGCCGTTCAACTATGAATACGGCCGCGTGTATGGCGTCGAATTCACGGCGAACTACAAGCACGGTAACGTATCGACGTATGCCAACGTTGCATGGAGCCGCGCGCAGGGCAAGAACATTGAATCCGCGCAGTTCAATTTCACGGCGGCAGAGCTCGCGTACGCTGCCGGCAATTGGCTCTATCTCGATCACGACCAACGTGTCACTGCATCGTTCGGCGGTTCATACACGTTCCGCAGAACCACCTTTACCTTCGACGGCCTCGTCGGTAGCGGTCTGCGTAGCGGCTTTGACAACACCGACAAGCTGCCTTGGTATTGGCAACTCAATCTTGGCGTGATCGAGCGCTTCAATGCCCCGCTCATCGGCAGATTCGATGCCCGAATCGTGCTTATCAACGCCTTCAATAGTGTGTATGAACTGCGGGATGGGTCCGGCATCGGCGTTGAGGCACCGCAGTATGGCCCGCAGCTCGCCGTCTATGGCGGCATAACGAAGCACTTCTGACACATTGCGATCACGGACTTCTCACAAACGACTGAACGGTTTAGTCGAAGCCTTTCGAGTGAGGGGCCGGGTCATTTGTCCGCTGACTCTGCCCGCCCTCGACGCGCCTGCCATCAGGCTCGAACCTCAGCCCACCGCCGGCTCATCCTCGCCAGAAGTTTTGCCGGGTTTGTCGGCAGGTGATTGCTTGCGGCCTTGATCTTCGCGCTCGGGCATGCGGCTATGCTCGTCGTCGCTATGCTCGACCGGCTTCGGATGCTCGAGATCCGGCTTTTTCGGTGTGTCGCTCGTTTGTTCCATAACGTTGTCTCCTCGAGAACTGTTCCTTGTTTCCGAGAAGAGGAAGCAACAAGCGAACCTGCTGCCTTGAGTCAATCGAATTCGAGTACACGGCGCTCCTGTTCTGCGCGGGCCCGGCGCTAACATATCGCGTTATCCGGCACGAAAGCAGTGAGAGGGTCCATCATGCGCCAAGCACTTCATCATCTCGAGATCGATACACCAGGACGGGGCCTCGTCGACATCACGGCCCCGATCCGCGAATTCGTCGGCGAACAATCGATCGATATCGGCCTCCTTACGATCTTTTGCCGCCATACGTCGGCGTCGCTATTGATTCAGGAAAACGCTGACCCGTCCGTACAACGCGATCTGGAGCGGTATTTTGAAACGATCGCACCCGAGGATCCGCGGCGTTACGAGCACGACACCGAAGGCCCCGACGACATGCCCGCGCATTTGCGCACTGCATTGACACAGGTACAGCTATCGATACCGCTCGAGCACGGACGATTGGTACTGGGTACCTGGCAGGGCATCTATCTCTTCGAGCATCGGGCGCGCACTCATACGCGCGAAGTCGTACTCCATATCATGGGTAGCTGACGCGCCAAGCTCACGTTCGGGTCAACGGGCTTCGACTCGTGTTCAGCTTACGGGAGGCCTAGGCTCGTTCTGCGGCACGCGCTGTTTCGCGTGCGCGCAATAACAGGCAAACGTGATGGCGAGCCCGATCGCTGAAACGATGAGTGCCAACTGGCAGACGAATCGCCAACCGAAACGCTCGAGTATGAGGGGCCCCGCAATGGAGCCGAGCGCGCCCGCCGCGTAATAGATGAACATGTAGACACTATAAATACGGCTTCGCGAATCGGCGTCGATAGCAAGTACGCGCGTCTGATTGGCGACCTGCGCAGAGAAGCAGCCGGCATCGAAAACGACGAGGCCAACGGCCAAAGCGGCAATCGATGCCGGAGCGGCCATCATCAGCGCCACGCCAGCCAGCACAAGCACCAGCGATGCCGCAATCACCTGCCTGTGCCCGAAGCGGTCGGCGGCGCGCCCGGCCACACGCGTCGCGAAGAGCCCGAGTATTCCCGCGAAGCTGAACATCCCGGCTTGAGCCGCGCTGAGATTCAACGGAGGGCCGGCCACCTCCAGGACGAGCGTAATCCAGAGCATGCTGAAAACGAAGAACCAGCATGCACCTACGGCGATGCCTTCGCGCAACAGCGCAAACCTGAACAACAATGATGGAAGCGAGCCGAGCAAACGAAGATAGCTGCCCGCGCCGCTGGGCGCCTTTTTGGGCAGCAAGCGTTGAGCGACGAAAGCGAGCACAAGACATGCGGCGCCGGAAAGTATCAGCAGGGTGCGCCAGCCTGCTGCCTGCGCGACGAGTCCGCCAACGAAGCGACTCAGCAAAATGCCTGCGGATATCCCCATGCCGACGGTACCGACGGCACGCCCCCGGGAAAGCGGATCTGCCACCTTGAACGCAATGCTCGCGAGATGCACTGCATTGGTGGCGAGCATGCCGATCATGCAGCCTGCGGCTGCCAGCGCCGAGACGTTGGGTGAACACGCGGCCAGCACGAGCGCGACGGCCAGCAACGCAAACTGGCAGGAGACGATGCGAGCCGCAGCGACCCTGTCGCCCAACGGAACCAGCAACACGATGCCGACCATATAGCCAGCCTGCAAGCTGGCGGCCACCAGCCCCATCTTCGAGAGCGGCACGCCGAAAGTCTGCGCTACGGCCGGTAACGCTGGCTGCAAGCTGTAGTTGTTCTGAATCGCTACGCCCGCGGCCAGCGCGATGAAGGCAATCAGCGAGGTCGCCCCTCTGCTCTTCGTCCGTGCGGTGCCTGCGTTCGGCAGGCGGTTCATGTCTGAGTTGTCACTGCTCAAGGCTTAGCTCTTCACCGCGGTGATTTCGATCTCAATCAAAATCTTCGGATCGATGAATGACTTCACGTGCAGCAGCGTCAGGGCTGGCCGGATTTCGCCGAACACCTCGCCGTGTGCGCGGCCGGCTTCCTTCCAATCAGTCACGTCGGTCACGTACAGACGACTTTGGACCACGTCCTCGTAATCAAAACCGGCGTCCCGGAGCACGCTGCCGAGCTTGACCAGAATGGCCGTTGTTTGCGAGTACAGGTCTTCGCCGACAATGGCGCCGTCCGGCCCGCTCGCCGCAGTGGCAGATACGTACAGCGTGTTTCCTGCCTGGACTGCCCGCGAATAGCCGATAGCCGCTTCCCAAGTGGAACCCGACGAATAGCGCTTGTGCATGGCTCTCTCCTTTTCACTACCTAGTGCTGAATTAAACATTGGGGCAGCCATCCTAATCTAATTGAGCAAACATTCCAAAAGCCTGCGCTGCCCAATCGATAAGAGAGGCGATCAAAAAGCCACAAGCGACATGAACCATGACCCGACGATCCTATTCGTGATCGCTCATGGCAAAGATGATCCCGCGACCAAACCGTTCAACGCGGCGTGCGCAAACGTTTGCACATTGCGTACTGGGCGATTTATGCAAATGAGACCAACTGAAGCAACGCAAGGCCAACACCGGCCAGTTCGCGGCATTAATCTAATACTCTCTAATAACCGCATTCGTGCTTCGTAGCTGTTCTGCCCCTGCTGGCCGGCTCGGGGAAGAAGCACCTCAAACGAAAATGCCCTCGGCAGGGACGGCAAAAATGCCGCCCAATTCCGAGGGCCATACTCAAAACTGAGATCAACTCACCTCAATCGGTGAAGCGCCGCGACCTCAATCAGGAAAAGCGGTGTGCATGGGATACGGCGCCTTCAACGCGTTCGCTGTCGCGTCGATAAAGACGGCCAAGCCTCGCCGGGAGAAGCACGGTGCGCGAAAGCGCACCGTCCCGTCCGCGACCGTTAAGCTTACGCTACGGCCGCCTCACGCTCGTCGGCCGTTTCCGTCGGCGTGCTGCGGATCAGGTGATCGAACGCGCCAAGCGCCGCTTTCGCGCCTTCGCCCACGGCAACCACAATCTGCTTGTAGGGCACCGTTGTGACGTCGCCGGCGGCAAAGACACCCGGCACCGACGTTGTGCCCTTTGCGTCGATGACGATCTCACCACGGTTGGACAACTCGATCGTGCCCTTAAGCCACTCGGTGTTCGGCACGAGCCCGATCTGGACGAACACGCCTTCGAGCGCAACGCGCTTCGTCTCGCCGGAGCGCAGGTCTTTGTAGACCAAACCGCTGACCTTGGCTCCATCGCCTTCGATCTCGGTGGTCTGCGCGCTCGTTACGATCGTGACGTTGGCGAGGCTGCGCAACTTGCGCTGCAGCACTTCGTCCGCGCGCAGGGTATCGCCAAACTCGACCAGCGTGACTTCGCGCACGATACCGGCGAGATCAATCGCCGCTTCAACGCCCGAGTTGCCGCCGCCGATGACAGCAACGCGCTTGCCTTTGAACAGCGGACCGTCGCAGTGCGGGCAGTACGCAACGCCGCGGTTGCGGTACTCGCGCTCGCCCGGCACGCCAATTTCACGCCAGCGCGCGCCCGTGGCCAGCACGATCGTTTTTGCCTTGAGCACCGCGCCGTTCGCCAGATGAATTTCGTTGACGTCGCCGGGCACCAACTTCTGGGCGCGCTGCGTGTCCATGATGTCGACTTCGTATTGCTTCACATGCTCTTCGAGCGCAACAGCGAACTTGGGTCCTTCGGTTTCCTTAACGGAAACGAAGTTTTCGATCGCCATCGTATCGAGCACTTGCCCGCCGAAGCGTTCAGCGACAACGCCCGTCGCGATGCCCTTGCGCGCCGAGTAAATCGCCGCAGCCGCGCCTGCAGGCCCGCCGCCGACGATCAACATGTCGAACACGGGCTTATTCTCAAGCGCTTTCGCTGCCTTTGCCCCTGCATTGGTGTCGAGCTTCGCGAGAATTTCCTTCACGCCGGAGCGACCTTGACCGAACACTTCGCCGTTCAGGAACATTGTCGGCACAGCCATGATTTGGCGCGTCTCGACCTCGTTCTGGAACAGCGCTCCGTCGATGGCAACATGGCGAATGCGCGGATTGATCAACGCCATGACATTCAACGCTTGCACTACCTCGGGGCAGTTCTGGCAGCTGAGCGAGAAATACGTTTCGAACTGGTAATCGCCGTCGAGTTCGCGAATCTGCTCGATCACCGCCTCGTCAAGCTTCACCGGATGACCACCCACTTGCAGCAGCGCGAGCACGAGCGACGTGAATTCATGGCCCATCGGAATGCCAGCGAAGCGAATGCCCGCGGCCTTGCCAGGCTCGCCAATCGAAAACGAAGGCTTGCGTTCGTCGTCACCACGCCGCTCGACGAGGGCAACGCGCTCAGACAGGGACTTGATATCGTTGAGCATCACAAGAAGTTCTTGCGATTTTTCCGAATCGTCGATCGATGCGACGATCTCGATCGGCCGCGTGACTTTTTCTAAATACGCTTTCAGTTGGGTCTTGAGATTCGCGTCGAGCATGGCTTATCCGGTTTTTTTGAGCGTGAGAGAGCCCACGGTGCCACCCACCTTGGGGTGGCACCGCTTGAGCAGCCTTTCGGCTGCGGTTACTACTGGGGTCAATTTTGGAGGGTGGCTGGCGCAGAGTCGGCCAGTCAGCCCTCTAATGAAGAGCAGTCAGCTTAGATCTTGCCGACGAGGTCGAGCGAGGGCGTCAACGTCTCAGCGCCCGGCGTCCACTTAGCGGGGCAAACTTCGCCCGGGTGTGCGGCAACGTACTGAGCAGCTTGCACCTTACGCAGCAGCTCGCCCGCATCGCGGCCGATACCGTTGTCGTGCACTTCGCACAGCTTGATCTGGCCTTCCGGGTTGATGACGAACGTGCCACGCAGCGCCAGACCTTCTTCTTCGATCAGAACGTCGAAAGCACGCGAAATTGCGCACGTCGGGTCAGCGATCATCGGGTACTTGATCTTGCCGATCGCGTCCGACGTGTCGTGCCATGCCTTGTGCGTGAAGTGCGTGTCGGTCGAGACACTGTAGATTTCAACGCCGAGCTTCTGGAATTCGGCATAACGGTCAGCCAGGTCGGCCAGCTCGGTCGGGCACACGAACGTGAAATCCGCCGGGTAGAAAACGAAGACGGACCACTTGCCTTTGAGCTTCTCGTCCGTAACGGTCACAAAGTCGCCGTTGTGGTATGCGTTGGCCTTGAAGGGCTTAACTTGGCTGTTGATGATCGGCATTTCGCTGATTCCTCATCGTGGTTGGGAAGTGCATGAAGTATGCGGGGAAGCATTGTATCGGTACATTTGATAATTGGTATCCACCTCATTTGCCAAGCCTATCGAACACTCGGACTCATGCGTTGCGGACAATGACGCCGTACCAACCCATTCCCTCATACGTTTCGTACCCGGGCGTCAAGGCGATCTCGATCTGGCCGATCGGCGCCTGCCTTCGGATCGGCGATCTGCAAGCGGATTGTCTCCTCTAGTACACCACTTTCGTCTGAGCTCGCGTTTCACCCGATGGCGCGCATCGACGAGCAGGCAGCGCGTGCGCGCCCGCTCGTCGGACGACAGGCGCACACTTTTGACAACCGTGGATTTTGCGGAGCCCAGTCAAAAAAACGGCGAGCACGTCTATTGGCCGCCCGGCGTGGCTACCGCCTTCACGTATGGCCGCGGCATAGGTCGCTACCGTTGCGCCATCGAGCGCAGGCACGCGCTCGGGCTCTTCGCTCGCTTACTCGCCGCCTGTTGCAGAGGTGACTGCCGCCTTCAACCAAGACTCACCTGCGACATTTTGCCGCCGATATGATATCCCTTTATGTTTTATAGCTTGTCAAGTACCGGCATCATTTGCGACACCAAGCTTGCTTCCCGCTGGATTTTTGCACCCAGCTACGCACCATAACGACGCACCACGATCCACATTTGTGACATGCGCAGCAATATGGCGCACCGCCCCGGCGTTTCATCGTCGAATTAGATGATTTGCAACCAGCCGCATAAACGGCCAAGGCGTCATTGGACTTGAAGGCAGGCAGCAAATATATCTGTGCCGCTCACGGCCAGTTTTCAATTGCATTTATTCGCCCGATTTAGCAGTCATTTTCACGCCAACCGGCAGTGGCCGCTCGCCCGTTCGCGCTGGCCCAAGCATGGTCACTGTTTTCGATTTTTCCTATTGCCACCCGCTAGTGGCTGTCAGACAGTGTCGCTCGGCAGTCTTGCCCATCATGGCATTTCAAAACCGGGAAAACGATTTCATGCGATATTCATCCAGTCGTCGTGCATTGCTGCGAGCGGCCGCCTGTGCCCCCATCGCGCTCGCATTCAAGGCACACGCAGCAAAAGACGCCCATTCGCGCGCCGCGTTGGCCGATTTGGCTACGCTTGAAAAAACGTCGGGAGGACGGCTGGGCGTCTATGCGCTCGATACAGGCAACGGCGTGGAAATTCGCCAGCGTGCCGATGAGCGCTTCCCGTTGTGCAGCACGTTCAAGCTGGTTTTAGCTTCGGCCGTGCTCGCAAAAAGTGTCGAGGCGCCGCACCTTATGGAGCAACGCATTCGATACGACGCAAGCGACCTTCTCGACTACGCCCCAACAACGCGTCAGCACCTCTCCGAGGGAATGACCGTCGCTGCTCTCTGCCGCGCGACCGTCGAGTGGAGCGACAACACGGCCGCCAATCTGCTCATCAAAATGCTTGGCGGCCCGTCTGCCGTGACGGCCTACGCCAGGTCGATCGGCGATCACGAGTTCCGCCTCGATCGCTGGGAAACGGAGCTCAACACAGCCATACCCGGAGATTTGCGCGATACCTCAACGCCAGCCGCCATGGCTCGCACGACTCGAGCGGTAGCACTCGGCGACGCGTTGCCCGCATCGCAGCGACAGACATTACAAACGTGGCTGCGCAACTGCCAGACAGGGGCGAAAAGGATTCGCGCGGCGGTGCCAGCCGGCTGGGAAGTCGGCGAAAAGACAGGCACCGGCCACTATGGATCGACCAATGACACCGGCGTCATATGGCCGCCTTCGCGCAAGCCGATCGCATTGGCCATTTATTACACGCAGCAGCACGCCGATGCAAAGACACGCGACGATGTCGTTGCGGCAGCCGCGCGCATCGTGATCGACAGCTTTGCGAAGAATTCGGGTAGGTCAACCTGACTCCAGCGCGGCAAAGGCAAGCACAGGCTGGCCGGTGGGCGAATCGAACGTCCTTCCCGGCCGACTGCAAAGATGCTTGTGGCGTTATCTGCGACTGGCTTACGTGAATACTCACCGTGTCCAAACGGAAGAACAATGATGGATCGACGCACTGACATCGCCTTTTTCACGCTGCTCGCAACGAGCTATCGGCACTTTTGGAGCGAGCACCTCGTGCCCGCGGACATGAGCACGCATGAAGGCACAAGGTGGCTTTATGAATCAGCGCCGTTTTTGCTGCTTGCTCATAACGCAGAGCTTGACCCCGTCTTCATATACGGAAACAAAGCGGCGCAGCGGCAATTTGAGTACGCTTGGGACGAGCTGGTTCAATTACCGTCGCGACTATCCGCCGCTGAGCCCGATCGCCGCGAGCGCACCACGTTCATCGAGCAAGTGAGGAAAGACGGGTGTGCCGAAAATTACCGGGGGATCCGCATTGCAAAGTCCGGCAAGCAATTTTGGATTGAGCGAGCAAGGCTTTGGCAACTCGTGGATGATAACCAACGCCTGCACGGACTCGCTGCAATGATCCCTATAACGGCCGAGATTGACTAGCCCCACTCCCTGCGAGCGTCACGAACCGAGCAGTCCCGCCGCAATGTTGACGGACAGACCAAGCACCGCCGCGTTGAAAAAGAACGAAAGAACAGACTGGACCAACGCAGTGCGTCTGGCCTCGCGTGAGCAAATCGTGACGTCCGATGTTTGGGAAGCCACCGCAATGGTGAACGAGAAGTAAAGAAAATCCCAGTAATCCAGATCTCGACTCTGCTCAGGAAACCGCAACGAGGTCTTATGCCCCGATCGATGATAGTAGCGCGCGTACTGGAGCGTGAAAATCGTCGGAATCAAGAGCCAAGCGCCGAGCATCGTCGCCGCCGTCAACATGTAATTGACCAGCGCGGCAGTGCCGCCGATGCCTTTTGCCTGCGCAAGCTCAACAACGATCGCAACGATGCTCGCGACCGCCGCGGTGGTAACAATCGTGAGGACAGCCGTTGCCCCTTCGTCTTCGCGTTCCGCGACACGTTGCACCTCATCGGGACTCGCGTTCGCCATCCTGATCCAGATGAGAACCAGGTAAAGCCACATGCAGGTATCCCATCCCAACAAGGCACGCTGTATGGGACGCAGGTGCCAGGGCTCAAAGACGTATACAGCGAGACCGACAAGCAGGCCGATAAATATACGGGGACGGTTGGTAAAAAAACGATTCATCGAGTTCGATATCGTTGACAGTCATGTCGCGGCCGCAACACCGAAACACAGGGCTTCGGAGCGCCGGGAAAGTCGCCACTGTAGCAAACGTTTCCTGCTCGATGCCATGCGCCGCCGTCGGCCCGAAGCAAGATTGATACGCCTCACTGCGGCCAGCCCGGGAACAGGCATGCGCTGTGCGGCTCACTAGATGACACAACGAGCACTGCAATTGGGGAACTCTCAATGCCTGCGATCGCGCTGCGGAGTTTCTTTAGGCACACTCGCCGGGAAGTGGAGAGCATCGTCGATGCCGTGACACACTTCGGCAAGCACCGCTGCTCCAGCATGGCTGCCGGCATTGCCTTTTATTCCGCTTTTTCGTTGGCGCCGATGCTGGTGATGGTAATCGCGGTCGCCGGATGGTTTTTGGGAACCGAAGCGATACGCGGGCAGATTTTCATTGAGGCGCGCCATCTCATCGGCGACCAGGCTGCCGCCGCCGTGCAGATAATCGTAGTCAATGCGCACAAGCATGGGGATTCGGGCGGGTTCGCCGCCCTCGTCTCGTTTGCCGCGCTGGCGATAGGCGCATCCGCCACCTTCGCTTCGCTCAACACCGCCCTTTCCGTCGTCTGGCCGCCAGTCGACGACAGCCGATTTTCCAGTGTCGTCGCGCTCGTCAAAGTCCGCCTCATCTCGTTTGGGCTTGTGCTCGGCGTCGCCTTTCTCGCCATCGTTTCGCTCGTGCTCGACACGCTGATAACTTTCGTCGGCGCGTGGCTGTGGGGCAACAGCCCCTACGCGATCGTCGGAGACATACTCCAGCTCGCGTTCGGACTCACCGTGCTCGCGCTTTCGTTCGCCGCGCTGCTCAGGTTTCTGCCCGATGCACCTATCGTGTGGCGCGACGCACTTACCGGGGGCATCGTCGCTGCTTTACTGTTTATAGGCGGCAAGAAACTGTTCGCGCTCTACCTTACCCACGCCGGCATGGCCAGTGCGTTCGGCGCAGCCGGTTCGTTGGCTGTTTTGCTGATGTGGCTGTACTTTTCAGCAGCGGTTTTGCTTTTCGGCGCGGAATTCGCGGCAGCGCGCGGTCGGCGAAACAAACCGGC
>NZ_DATJJF010000128.1:0-2271 GCF_035492435.1 Trinickia sp. | reverse complement strand
CATCGATGCGCTCGCCGCGCGGGCTGTAGGTGAAAAGCTCCGGAGCGTGACGGTTGGCCTGCGCGGCGAGTGCGAGGACATCCGGCGTGCTGAGCTGCGCGCCGTCGCCCGTCAGGGCCTCGGCATGCCAGCCGGCGCCTTCGCGTTCGACCGCGGCGACGAGCGCCGCGTCGGTCGCGTAGAGGTTGTAATGCTCGAGCGGCGGCGTCTGATTGGTGACTTCCTGTGTGGCCGGCGGGGCGTGCGGTTTCATGGCGATGTCTCCGTTGCGTCTTTGCTTGGACCACGCTCTGTGCCCGACATTGCACCTGAAGGCTGCGGCTGTTGTGGCAGATTAAGGTGACGGGCTCGGGCGCTCTTGCATGATACGGTTCGGCACGCTACGTTCGTTTAGAGGGATCGCTCTCGCTCTGGCCCCGTTGCCCATTTTCCATTGCCCATTGCCGACCAATGGCCGCGACGCGCATGGGGCGTTCGATGCCTCTCAACGCGGGCCGGATTGCGCACGCCCCGGCGTTCTCGTTACGGTCCCGCAGTTTCGTCCGCTGCGCGCCCCGAGCGCGTATAGACGAAATCGTCGCCGCCACGGCCGGGCAGCGTTGCACGCGCGACGTCGAGCCACGCGCGCGCCGCATGCGAGAGATAGCCGTTGCGCCGCCAGCCGACCGCCATCTCCCACGGCATTTCCGGTTCGCACACGGGACGGCAAGTGAACTGCGCGGCGTCGAGCCGGTGGCAGTAGAGCGCGGGCAGCAATGCGATGCCGAGTCCCGCATGGACGAGCGCCGCCATGAAGTCCCAATGGGCGCTGCGCGCGACAATGGTCGGCGCGAAGCCGGCGGAGCGGCAGGCGAGCGTAACGAGGTCGTTGAGCGCAAGGCTCTCGCCATAGAAGACGAAGTGTTCGGCGGCCAGATCGGCGAGGCGCACTTGCGCTGCGTCGTCCCAGCGCGAGCCGCGGCGGGCAACGAGCCAAAGCGGATGGCGCGCGATCGGCAGGATGTCGAACGACTCGGCATCGACGGGCAAAATTAGCCCCCCGAGTTCGATTTCGCCGGCCATCAACGCCGCTTCGATGCCGCGCGCACCTTGCTCGAACAGCTTGAGCTCGATCTTCGGATAGCGCCGTTTGAACTCGGCGATGGCTGGCGTGAAAAGCGAGCCGCCCAGAGGCGGCGTGCCGATTGTCAGCTCGCCGCGCCCGAGTGTGCCGATGTCGTCGAGCTCCGCTTGTAGCCGCGCGTGCGCGGCGAGCACCTCCTGGCCGCGCTGATAAACAACCCGGCCCTCGTCGGTCAACATCATCTGGCGCCCCTCGCGCAAAAGCAGCGGCGCACCGATTTCCTCCTCCAGCGCCTTCATCATCTTGCTGATCGTCGGCTGAGTGACAAAAAGCCGCTCCGCGGCCGCCGTGAAGCTCTGCTGTCGCACGACCTCAACGAAATAACGCAACGCGCGCAGTTCCATGCGTGACTTCTCCTTGATTCCAATTTGGAATGCATTTGATGATTTTAAGTCATTATATTTATGGAAGATGTCTGTATACAATTCGGTCTAAGAGTCAATAGGGAGTTGTGCGATGTCCGCGACAAAACGGATGCAGGGCGTGCTGCGTACCGCCCTGCAAACGGGGCTGCTTTGCGCGCTTTGGCTGGTGGCGGACTACGCCTCGCGTCATTTTCGGCTGCCGTTCCCCGGCAGCGTGCTCGGTCTCGCCGTGCTGCTTGTCCTGCTGCTCTCGGGGCGCATCGCGCCGCGCTGGGTCAAGGCGGGCGCGGACTGGCTGTTGTCGGACATGCTGCTGTTCTTTATTCCGGCGACCGTTGCAGCCGTGCAGTACAGCGGACTTTTCAAGTCCGACGGCTGGCGCCTTGCGCTCGTCGTCGTTGCTGGCACGCTGACGGTCATGGTTGCCGTCGCTTTCACCGTCGATCACGCGGCGCGGCTCGAGCGTCGGCTCGCCATGCGCCGCGTACGCGTGTCGCAGCCCTCTTCGCACTGAAGCCCCGAGCAGCCTTTCCTGAGGTAGCCCATGAACGCCTGGGACCACGCGTCGCCGCTCATCACCGCCGATCCCCGAGCGGCGGCGGCGGCTTGCTTCGTGCTGACGATCCTTTTATACGTGGCCTGTAAGCGGGTTTATGCCCGCTTCAGGAAGCCATGGCTGATGCCGCTCATCGTCGTGCCGGCACTGCTCGTGGCGCTCGTCCTTATCGCGCACATTCCGTACACCATCTACTTCGCCGACACCCGTTGGCTCATGTGGCTGCT
>NZ_DATJJF010000127.1:0-35407 GCF_035492435.1 Trinickia sp. | reverse complement strand
GGCACTAGACGGCCGCTTCAGCATGGCTGCCCGGCAGTTCCCGGTCAGTATCGCTTTTTCGGCGGCAACGACCGTTTGATCTGCTTGCGCAGGCGTGCCACTGCAGCAGCCTTTTTGCGTTTGCGTTCTGCGGTAGGTTTTTCATAGGCTGTCCGGGCACGAAGCTCCGGAATCAAGCCGGTGCGCTCGATCGCGCGACGGAAACGGCGTAATGCAACATCTACGGGCTCGTCGGGTTTCAAAATTACGGTAGTCAATATTTTCCTTGGTTGAGATCCGGCAGCAATGTCGAATGGTGATGTGGATGTGCACGCAGCGTCGTGGCACAGGTAAGGGTCAGCCGACGGTCGCGTATCGCGCCATCAACGACGGCGAAATGCGGCTCTTTGCGTTGCGCCGCCGCTCCGTTCGTCCTTATGTCGAAAATTGATACGTCCTTTCGTCAGGTCGTACACCGAGAGTTCCAGCGTTACCCGATCGCCCGCGAGGATGCGAATGTGATTCTTGCGAATACGACCAGACGCGTACGCCCCCACCACCACGCCATTGTCGAGCGTGACGCGGTAGCGGCTGTCTGGCAGCACTTCGTCAACGATACCGTCGAGTTCCAGCAGTTCTTCTTTGGCCATTCAAGGTTCCTGATCAATTGGCGGGCATGGGCTCGGATGCCGCGTTGAGGGAAGAAGCCGCGAGCGTTGATCGACACGCGCTCGCGCGGTAGTGGGACGCCTGAAATTTGCCGGGCAGCCCTCGCGTCCTGGAAGTCATGGACACCGCCCTATCCGGCCGGCGAATTAAGGTACGCGAGGGGATTGGTCAGACGCGGCGGCGCGCAATACAGGTCCGATGCGAGTCGGGGCGTGCAGTCCAGCGAGCACTGTTATCGTTGGCGTCACTGGACTATCAATCAAAGGAAGATTCGCGACTAACCAACACGCGTCTTTTCGGTGCTGTGCGAAGCGAACTAGTCCTGCATTGTAACCGAAGGCCGCCATCTGCCCAGCCACTATCGGCGGGGCCAGAGGGAAGGGGTGTTGTCAGCCATGCATGCCGACGATCCGCAGTTCGGGATCCCGCGTGACGTTTGGGCACGCTTTGTTGCACCCGGCCTGGTGCCTCAGATGTGTTGGGTGTTTCGAACGGTGGTGTCGTCTTTAACCGCGCGTGTCGACCCAGTTGCGTGCCCAGTGGGTCGAGTGCTGCAACGCCTGCTCTTCACTCTTGAAGTAATCAAGCGAATAGAACCAGTAGCGGCCTTCGGCTCGCGCGCTATCGATGCGTTCGAGCAGCAGGTTGGATGAAAAGCTACCGTCGGGCAAACGATGCGCCGAGGGTTGGACGGCATAGCCGTTGTATTGGTGAATTTGTTTGTTCTGCAACTTAATTTTAATGATATTTGAGTGCGCACGTGCCGTGCGAAAAATGCACGGGTGCGCCGATTCAAAGCCATTCGAGCCGAATTCTGAAGCAGTCGAAAAGCGAAAAATGGCGTTGAAGCCTGAGGGGAGAATGAGGCGCAATGAGGCGTATGGCGCTTGGCAATCTGCTCAATAAACAGATGCCAACCAGGAGCGATCGCGCCATCTAAGGGAGACAAAGCTCCGCGAGGGTGTCGCTGCAACCCGGCATCCGTCGCGGGAGGCCAGGCCCTTCAACTTTACATCGGCTTGATGTTAGCCGCTTGCAGCCCCTTCGGGCCTTGCTTCGTTTCGAAGCTCACCTTCTGATTTTCAGCCAGCGTCTTGAAGCCGTCGCTTCTGATTTCGGAGAAGTGAGCGAACAGGTCGTCGCCGCCCTTGTCCGGGGTGATGAAGCCAAAGCCTTTGCTGTCGTTGAACCACTTAACGGTGCCGGTTTCCAATGAAAAATCCTTGAGGAAAAATACGAAGATTTGCTCTATTAAAGAGTGTGTGAAGCTTCAAGGAGGGAGAGGACAACGAATACCGCTGAGGAGCGAGCAATTGATGAACAGCAATCGAACTTCTTGAACTTCGAACGGCACAGTACCCGTCGGGTGGGCCAGCGTCAATACTAATCTTGTAACTGTTTCACTAGGCGGCCCGGTCTGCAACGATAATTTGTGCTCGCTCTTTGAGCAAAGAAACGTCACCGGGCAACGTCGATCTAGCCGCGTCAAGCTCACCCTGACTCATATCAACGCCAATGAGTCGCAGATCGGGTTGCCCTCGGCCAGCGAGCAGTGTGAGAAGAGGTCCGTTTCCACATGCCATATCGAGGACGGTGATCGGCTTAGGATCGGTCGTAATCAAAGGAGGTCAAGCTGAAGCGGGATCCGCCTCAAGACCGTGCCGACGCCCCCTAGCCGATTTGACGTTGGCCTCCGGAGCGACTCCATCGACGCTCCGCTGCGATGGGGCAGACTGGCCGTTATCTAATCGACGCGGCCTCGGGCGGCAGTGCAATGTGCAGCGCGTCGAGCAACTGTCCCATGCTGGCAAATACCCGATAAGCGCCGGCCAGTTCCGCATACTGGCCGCCAATATGCGCGACGCGTGCACTGTAGTACTCGTCCTCCGCATTGAGTAAATCGAGTAACGAGCGTTGCGCAATGCCGAACTGCAAAAAATACGCTTCGCGCGTTGCGGCACTCGAATCGACATATTGCTTCAGCACGGCAACGCGATCGCGTGACGTGACGTAGGCATTGAATGCGATCGAAGCGTTTTCCTGGACCTCCAAACGCGTACGGTCGAGTACGTCTTCGGCCTCCCAGATCTCGGCATGTGCTTCCCCAATTCGCGCTTTGTCAGCCCCGCCCTGAAAAATGTTGAAGCGAATGCGCAGCATTACGCGGCGATCATTCGTCGGACCGAGCGCGCCGTCCCGGTCGTTGCTGCTGCTGAGTTCAAGATCAAGTCGTGGCCATAATGCTGACTTCGCACCATCGTACTTCGCTTGTGCTTGAGCGACGTCCGCTCGAGCGCCCGCGAGCGAAGGATGGTTGGCCAACGCGGCGTCCACGGCCAGACTCTCGGTTGGTGGCAGCTCGCCCTCCGGTGGCACTGGCCTGGTGAGGGATTCGGGCGGCATGCCCACCAAACGCGCGTAAGCGACCTCGGCATCTTTCAGGCTGCTTTGCTCGGATCGCAAGTCGTCCCTCGCCAGCGCAAGACGACTTTCCGCTTGATACAGGTCGGCCCGGCGTCCGACACCGCCGTCACTACGCAACTTAATCTCGTCGTAGATTTGAAGATGCGATTCGACATTGTCTTCAGCGACGGCCGTCGTCTCCTGGCGGCGCAGCATTTCAAGATAGGCTGCCACCACGCGCAGCGCCATGTCCTCCGCAGTGGCGGCGACTCCATAGGCCGACGAGTCGATGCGCGCACGTTGAAGCGCCACGTCGCTTTTGACAGCGAAACCGTCGAAGAGCATTTGCGACAGCGTCACGTCCGCAGTGCCGTGTTTGAAAGTGGTCCGGTCCAAGCCGAGCAGACGCGTCTCCGGATCGTCGCGCCGCTCTTTGCCAACTGCCGCGTCGACGTCCAACCGCGGCCAGTAGCCGGCCTGCGCCTGCTTCAGGGCCTGGTCGGCCGCTTGCCGGTGATGCGTCGTTGCCAGTACCTCGGGATTGGTCGTTATCGCCAGCTCAACTGCCTCCTGAAGGCTTTGGGCGCCTGCCAAAGGTGAAATGGCAATCGTTGACACCAGCATAAGCGTGGCAAGCAACGGACGATTCTTGTTCATTAGATGTATTCCCCGTAACTACAACGACGGCTTATTTTTTTATTGAATCCCATCCCAAGTGGGGCGGCTTAGTGCGCCTTCGAGAAAGCCACTTGCCCCTCATCAGATACCCCCGTCCGGGTATCTCGGTATCTCCAACCGCCAACTTTCGCGCGCAATGCGCAGACACCAAAAAAGGCCGAAAGACGGCCAAAAACGGCGACCCCGCCAGCGAGAGACTTCAGTACAACGTCGCTGGCGGGGTCTTCAGTTGCTTGTTGTTAGTACTGCTTCTTAGTACTCCTGAACGTGAGGCAGTGATGGCGTGATATAGGTCACGGCTGTGCCACTGCCTTGATCATGGGTGAATTGAAATCCGGCCGCAGACAGCGTGCCTTGCAGCGCAATGTGAACCGAGTGAACACCGTCGCTAACGTTCAGCGTGCCTCCTGTTCCTGCATCATTGGCTGCAAACGTAAGCGTCGTGTGCTCATTGGATAGCACATCTGCAAGATCGAGCGTGTCGCCGGCACTGAACCCGCTAACCACACCGGTAAAGCTGCCAGATTGGTCGAGCTTCAGCGTGCCGGTGGCGCCGTCAGAGAACGTCGTGTTTAGCGTCGACGCAGCACCGAACTCGAGGGTCGCAGCTCCGCTGATGGTTGCGGTTCCGTTGCCGGTGACATCACCCTGGAGCACCACATTTCCGTGATTGGCCCACAGCTGGCCCGCATTGGACAGTGCGCTGTCGATGACCAGGCCGCCGCTGCCATTCGCTTGAAGCGTGCCGGTGTTGACTACGACGTTGCTCCCCGTATCGATCACCAGCGCGTTTGTACCGCTGGCGACGATCGTCCCCTCATTGACGAGCGTCAGTTGGCCGGTTCCGATCTGGCCCGCACCCGCGATGGTGTTGTCGACATTGATGAGTGTCGCGTCGGGCGTACCACCGAATATGACGTTGTGGCTGTCGTCGGACAGGGTAACGCGTCCACCTCCTTCCAACGTCGCGCTCTTCACCAGAATTTCAAGATTGGCTCCATTGCCCGTTGACGCAAGCTCGATCGAACCTGTGTTGCTGATCGTTCCGCCCAAGGGAAGCATTGCGCCATCGCTTACCGTCAAGACGCCCGAGTTCGTCATGACAGGATCTTGGTCAAAAACGAAATTGCCGCCGGTGATGTCAGCGGACCGGACGCCCGTGACGGTGATCGTCTCGCCCGCGCCCAATGAAATCACGGCGTTGCCGTTGGCATCGTCGGCCATGTGCGCTTGAACGTCAGTGAAGCTTGTGATACCCGCGAAGCCCTGGAGATCGATCTTGTCTGTGGCCACGTCGAAATTGCGCACCGTATCGTTTCCGATCGGTTGCGCGAAAACGAAGAGATCGCTGCCCGAGGAACCCGTCAAGTGGTCGTCACCCGACCAGGCGAAGATCGGCGAGTGTGTTGCGTAGGCTTCCACGTTGTCGGCAATCGTGAGGGAAGTGTGGCTGCCGTCTGCATTGGTCCAGTTCTCGGTCACAGTAAGCACTGTAGCGCCAGTAAAGGACGAAGGGGGCGTGACCGCGAGGTTGCTGAGATTATCCGTCGGGACCTGCCACGTGCCGTTGCCAAGATCGGTTCCGGCACTTAACTGCCAGCCGGTCGGGACGCCTGCGATCGTCACCGTTAGGTCAGTCGAATGGCTGGAAGGGGCGGTTAATGCGAGGTTGATCGCTGATCCGCTGGCGCCGGCGGGCGCGGTGTGTGTTGAGATTGTGGTATTGCCTGCAATGTCCCACTCAGTGACGGTCAAGGCGTGGTTGTTGAGGCCCTGCTGTGTTAGCAGCCAATTCGCGCCATTCTGTTGCGTCGCAACGTAGTCGGCCGAAGTTGTGTTGTCGTGGACCTCGACCTTCCAAATATCAGAGGCATCCGTTGAGATAGTCAGCTTTTTCCCGCTGTAACTCCATGACAGATTTGATGGAGGCGTCGAATCGAGCGTGAAGCTGAAGCTGGTGGCGGCCGAGACGTTGCCGGCGAGATCGGTCTGACGCACCTCGATCGTGTTGGCGCCTTCTTGCGCGGTGAAGCTGGAGGTCCAGCTCTTTCCGCCGTCGGTCGAGTATTCGACGGTCGCGCCGGTTTCGACGCCGTTGAGCGCCAGCGTGCCGACATTGGTGACGTGATCGGTGGCGTCGCGGCCCGAGTCGGTTGCCAGCGCGACGCCCGGTGCCGCACCCGCTGTCGTATCGAGCGTAAAGCTCAATGTGGCCGTAGCTGAGATGTTTCCAGAAGCATCGATCTGCCTGACCTCGACGGAGTTCAAACCCTCGGTAGCGCTGAAGCTATTGCTCCAGTTTTCGCCGTTGTCTCTGCTATATTGGACGGTCGCGCCAAGGGCGACCCCGCTTATTGCGAGCGTGCCATCGGCCGTGATGTGATCCGTAGCTGAAAGTCCAGTGTCATGGGCCAGCGTGACGGCGGGGGCCGGTGGCGGGATGTCGATATAGGCGGTCGCCCAACTCAGGGTGCCATTGCCGAGCCGGATCGCGTAGGTGAAGCTGTCTTGCGCATATCCTAGCGTCTCAAAGCTGTTCGAGACCCACGCCGAGTCCAGATGGGTAGCGTCGTAACCTACCTTCCCGTCCGACGTGATCCAGATGTGTGCGCCGTGTGCGCTGTAGTCTGTACTGACGGCTTCCGCTTTAGCGGTGTCCTGAGTCAACAAAGCCGTCTGCTCGAGCGAAGTCGTACCTTCCGTACCAGAATCGAGCGAGTAGAGCGATTTTGCCGCTCCACCGAGATCGTTGGCCATCACGTCAAGGTAGACGACGCCAAGCGCGTTGTCGCCGAGTCCTGTCTCGGAGGCGGTATATAGATCACTGCGGGCTTGCGGCGTGTTGTTGATCGAGACACTTGAAACCGTCGTCATGTTGTCCTCGTTATCGTTAAGTTGTCTTTCGCCAATCGCACGCGGTGACGATGCATCGCCACCGATGCACGAGAAATGTTTACGCGTTCGGTTGATGCTGATTTCACCAGCTTGTTCCTTGTGCCTAGCCTCGACGTATCGGCGACGTCTGTCACAGCGCGCCCACAACCGTTACGTTGCTCTCAACGCTCGCGAAGCGCCGTTTCCTTCGTTTTGATGAGCGGCTTAAGCAAGTAGTGCAATACCGTTCTGCGCCCAGTCCGGATATCGACCGTAGCGATCATCCCGGGCACGATGGCGACGGACTCACTGCGCCCACTGGGCTTGTTCTGTTTGGTCCGAACCAATATGCGGTAGTAACTGTCCGGTTTTTCGCCGGGGCGCTCCGGCACCAGCGTATCCGCGCTGATGTCCTCCACGGTCGCAGGAAAACCGCCATAAATGGAAAAGTCATATGCTGAGAGCTTCACCATGGCATCCTGACCTGGATGCAGGAACGCGATATCCGATGGGCGCACACGCGCTTCGACGAGCAGCGTATCGCCGAGCGGCACGATTTCGAGCAGATCCATGCCGGGCTGAATCACACCGCCGACGGTATTGATCTTGATCTGCTTGACCATGCCCCTTAACGGAGCCCGCACCAGCGTGCGAGTAACACGGTCTTCCAGTGCGACATTGGCCGCGCTCAGCGCGGCGTGGTCCGCGCGCGCTTCATTCAAGTCCTTCATCGCGTCCGCACGAAAGTGCGCGGTCAGTTCGTCGAGCTTCTGGCGAGACTCGCGATACGAGGCCTCGAGGCGCGGCAGTGCGAGCCGCGTAGCATCGAGATCGCCTTTCATGTCGTTGGCCGTTCGTTCGAGCCGGAGCACCTCAACGTCCGAGACCGCGCCCTTTTGCGCAAGCGGGCTCGTCAACGCCAGTTCCTTGGCGACGAGGTTGTAGCTTTCCAGCAATTGGGCCTCACGTGCGCGTTTCTCAGCGAGCTCCTGTTTGCGTTGCTCGGCCTGCTGTTTGAGAACAGCCAAATTGGCCTGCAATTCACGCTGGCGGGACTCGTAGAGCACCCTTTCTTCGTCCAATAGCTTGGGGCTCGTCTGCTCGAATTGCGCTGGCGTGACAAATGGGGTGCCGTTCGCCTCGGCAGTGAGGCGTGCGATTCGGGCGATCAATGCCGAATCCTTGGCTCGCCCCTCCTCATACGAAGAGGTGAAACGCGTATCGTCAATGCGCATGAGCGGCGCGCCTTTTTCAACGACCTGTCCCACTCTCACCATGATTTCCGAGACGATGCCACCCTCGAGGTTCTGCACAACTTGCACTCTGCTGGAGGGAATCACTTTTCCATCTCCAACAGTGACTTCATCGACTTTTGCAAATGCAGCCCAAGTGAAGGCTGCAATGAAAAAAACCAGCGTCGACCACAGGATCCAGTGGGCGAAATAGCGCGGTCCTTCCATAGCCGCCGCGCAGCTTTCGCGCATGAATGCAGTGTCGTCCGTGCGGGGCTTGACGGCCGCGCCGATCCGGCCTGCCAGCTCTTTGATCCGGACGCGACGCCACGCCGACGAGGGCGCGACGCCGCAAGGCTTAGCCGGTTGCGACATGAAGCTTCCTTCCCGCGAGGGCGGCCAGCACCTGGTCTTTGGGACCATCCGCAACGATGCGTCCCTGATCCAGTACGATGAGGCGGTTGACTAAGGTGAGCAGCGATGGACGATGCGTAATCAACAGTAGCGTGCGGCCTTTTAGCTGGGCTGCGAGTCTCGCTTTGAACAGCTCTTCTGAGCGGTTGTCCATCGCGCTGCTTGGCTCGTCGAGCACCAGCACAGGTGGCGAAAGCAGCAACGCGCGTGCAATCGCGATCGCCTGCCGCTGACCACCCGACAACGCTTCACCGCGCTCCCCCACGCGCAGATCGAATCCGTTTGGCAAGCGGTTGATAAAATCGGTCACGCCCGCAACTTCCGAAGCGCGTAGCACGGCAGCATCATCGGCACTCGGCACCCCGAGCACAATGTTCTCCCTCACGCTGCCATTAAACAGCACGACGTCTTGAGGCACGTGTCCGATGCCTCGCCGCAGTGCTGCAGGGTCGAACTGTCGCAACTCGACTCCATCGACCATCACGTTTCCGGAGGTTGGCGGGTACAGGCCCAAAATGAGCTTTTCGATCGTGGTCTTGCCTGAGCCGACGCGTCCGACAATGCCGACCCGCTCTCCTGCAGCGATGCGGAATGAAACGGCATCGAGCGATACCCCGCTCTGGCCAGGGTATGAAAAGCTGACGTCTTTGAATTCGATGTCACCACAAAGTGTCGGCCGATGGACAAAGCGCTTGTCGATGGGGCGCTCAACAGGCAGTTTCATCAACCCATCGATTGAAGCGAGCGCGCTGCGAGATTGGTGGTAGCGGGTGAAGAGCGTCACTACCTGGGCCATCGGCGACAACGCACGCCCCGTGAACATGGTGCAGGCAATCAAGTCGCCCATGGTCAGTTTGTCGTCGGCGATCATATAAACGCCGCATAAGACCACGGCCAGATAGGCGGTCTGCTGCGAAAATATGGCAAAGTTGACGGCGCATCCCGACAGAAAACGCGACCGGAGTCCGAGTCTAGCTATTTGGCCGAGCAACTGCTCCCATTTTGCTTGAAGCGGTCCCTCGGCCCCAGTCACCTTGATTGTCTCGAGGCCTATGAGCGTTTCGATCAGAAGCGCTTGCCGCTGGGACGTGTGGCGCTGTGTAGCGTGGACGGTTCTTGCAAGCGGTGCTTGCAGCGCAATGCCCACGCCAATCACGAGAGGCAATGCCATTAACGGCAGCCATCCGAGTGCGCCGCCGATCCAGAACATCGCGACAATGAACACGAGCGAAAAGGGTAGGTCGATGACGGCAGCCGCGGTGGCCGAAGTTAAAAATTCCCTTACCGCTTCGAATTCCTGCATTTGCGAAGCCAACCCGCCGACGGAGGCGGGCCGTGCGGTCATTTGAATGCCAAGCACTTTCTCGAACAAATTGGCCGAAAGAATTACATCGATTTTTTTGCCAGCCACGTCGATGAAGTAGCCTCGCAGTGTACGCATCAGCAAATCGAAGACAATTACCAGCATCATGCCGCCCGCCAGCGCCCACAACGTTTCAAGCGTGCGGTTCGGCACCACCCGGTCGTAGACGTTCATCGTAAAAAGCGGCATGGCCAACGCGAACAGGTTCACCAGCATTGAGGCAAGCATGACCTCGCCGTAAATCGGCCAAGACTGCACCACCACGCCCCAGAACCAGTTATGAGGGCGAGGCACGACGCTTTCCGTCTCGGGCTGGCCGAATCGGTGAGTGGGGCGGGCGAACAACACATAACCTGAATAGCGCTGCTCCAAGTCCTCGGTACTGAGTTCTGTTTCTCCGGCCCCTGTTTCGGGCAAGATGACTTGTGCGCTGCCGCCGGTCGTCCTGCGCACCAGCACGCAAGCCTGCCTGTCGTTGAGCAACAGGACCGCGGGCAGGACCAGGTCGGCGATGCTTTCGAGTGGACGCTTTCCTAGCCGTGTAGAAATGCCGATACGAGCTGCCGCTCGAATGAATAGCTCTGGTGTCAATCGATGATCGACCAGCGGCAGACCGGCGATCAGGCTGTCAGCGCCCACTGGCCGGTTGAACAGTCGGGTCAATATGAGCAGGCAGCCTAATAGCGAATCGTCTTCGATACTGGATTTCGGCGGAAGATCCCAAGCTCGAGTGGCATCCTGTCCCGCTTGTTCGGTTGGGGCTTCTGTTGCGGGGGGATGCATCTAGAGGACGCCAGCAGGCTGATGGTCAGACTGGCGCGGCGGCGCAACAGGCTTTGAAGTCCTCGCTGTGAAGCGCTCGCTTTTGTACATGGTGGCCCCGTCGATGATCGTTTTACGGTCTTTTTCGTGCGGCTGCTTTTATTCGGCGATACAAAGCAAGCGGTGGGCCATGTGCGGTGAGGCGGGGTCTGCGTGCGGAGGGAAACAGATGATGGGGCAAAAGCAGCCACATTTTTCTCAAAGATGAGACAGTGTCGCCCTGCAAAGCAGGCGATGGTTTGCAAGCGACGCTCCTCGAGCACCCCGGGCGAGCCCGGCAAGTAACGTCTCTAAACGAACCAGCTATGGCGTCCCGCCGCAAGAAAGGGGTGCGGCAGCGACGTTACGCTTTGGAAACACTCGACTGACAACGCCGGGCTTTTTCTTCAATGGCGCGCCCGGCCACGATGTAAAGCGGCGCCTGCATTTTTAGTGAGCATGATGAGTGCGTTGAATTCGGTCGCAGATGCAGGCCGTGGCTTTCGCACGGCGGTGCCTGTATGGGCGTCGTCGTGCAAACTGAGGTGCAGACGCTGCGGCCTAAGACGCCGGGCACTCATCGACCATCACGTAACGCCTAAGCCGAACACCGGCGGCCACAGAGCAATTGTCAAATCTGGTGTACGCGGTGAGCAGGTTCATCAGGCGGCGAGCGGTTGCTGAACCGGTGTGCTGTCGATCACCGGAATGCCATTTCTGAAAGGAGTCCCACTGGAACGACCCTAAAGTTTGTGGCCTTACCGTCGATAACTAACGTTAACCGAGGGTAGCCGAGGGTAGTTCCCGGGCACCATCATAGACGATGAACAGTCTGCCACCATCTCGTTGACCAAACGAACTATCGCTAAACTCCACTTCCGGTCAGCCTTGACTGAAGCTGCTTTCTATAATTCGGTCACTGGTATGTTCCTCAAGACCATATGCCTGCATTTGATCTACGCACCGTTCTCATGATGTCGGCTGTCATGCCCGGATTGATGGCGCTTGTCATGTTTTCGTTGGGAAGAAATTTTCCCAGCAACATTCGCGGGGTCGGCAATTGGGCAATTGGCGCATTGATTGTCTCAGTTGCTGCCATCCTCCTTGCGCTGCGCGGCAGTATTCCAGATTGGCTCTCGGTCATCGGGGGAAACTTTTGCATGATCGGTAGCATGGGCCTCTGGCTGATAGGCAGCCAGCGCTTCTTCGGCTGCTCCCCGTCATGGCGCTTCGTAATCCTGATGCTCGCAATAGATGTAATCGGCCTCTGCTGGATGACGTGGATTCATCCATCCGTCGCAGGGCGTGCGCTGTGCACCAACATGATTCTTGCGCTGATTTACGGCCGTCAGACCTTTGTGATATTGCGCTATGGTCGCCACGATGACAGCGCGATGTTCGTGGGCACGATGTTCCTGATTCAAACTGTCATTACGGTCCTCCGAATTGTTACTTCGTTCGGTTCAGGATCGTTAAAAGGCGGGCTGTTGTCTGGTGACCTCGTTCAGGCTATATATTTGGGCGCCGGCGCGTTCATGTCGCTGACCTCGACAGTCGGCTTTACGCTCGTTGCGATGAACCGGCTGCGTGTGCAGCTCGAGCATCAGTCGCTCGTAGATCCATTGACGGGACTGTTGAATCGCCGCGCGTTCCTGGGCGCTCATCTAAAAGCGCGAGAAACGATGATGCGCGCGGGCGGCCACCTCTCGCTTCTTTTAATAGATCTCGACCACTTCAAAACGGTGAACGACAGCCACGGCCATATGAAAGGAGACGAAATTCTCGTCGACTTTTCAAAGCGTGCCGTGGCGATGCTGCCTCGGAACGCCCATTTAGCGCGCTGGGGTGGCGAAGAGTTCGCTGCGCTCATGCCCGGCTCAAGCCGGGAGGCCTTGCTCGAGCTAGCTGAGGCCTTGCGATCGCAAATCGCGGTCAACAAAAATCCCTCACTGCCGACCTATACCTGCAGTATTGGTATCGCATGCATGGACAGCCGGGATGCTACGATCGAGCGTTTGGTGAAGGACGCGGACGAAGCGCTGTACCGCGCCAAGCGCAACGGAAGAGACTGCGTCGAATTCACTAAGGGAGCATGTCAAATTGACTCATCCCTCGCCGAAGCCTTCGCCAACAAATGAGGCGCAGGGTAGCTTGAAGTGCCCTTCATGATGTCCGCCTCGTGCGGTTCAAGCCGCGTGCGAAGAGGGCGGAGGGCGTACCGTCCGACTGCTCGATTTCGATACATGCCGTTTAACCCTGAGGACTCGATCGGGGAGTCGGTTGCGCGGTATGAACTGACCTGCTGCCCGGCCGCGCCGCCCAACAGGCGGTGATTGAGGTCGAGGAACGGCTATCCCGGGAGCAAACCGATTTCGTGGATGCCGATTTCGCGGACTAGTTCGGGATCCCACGCCGAACTGATGCTGTCGGTCGCATGACGCATCGCTGATCTGTGCACATCTGACCGAGATGAGGCTGAAATAATCCGTTGAAAGACGGACAGTGCGGCCGGACGAATTTCGCAACGGGTGCCGGGATTGCCGGCGCGTTATTCAATCCGTAAGACCCATGCACGCTCTACGGCCAAGCAGGTGCCGGCGAAGCGTCACGCTGAAACCGACCTTCGGGCCGCGGGGCCGTTTTGGGTTGCAATGTACTGCATCGGATCATCCCCAACCTGAAACAGTCGACAAAGCATTGCCTGTGTCGTCGTGCACTCATCGTCCATGACGTAACGTCTAGGCTGCTCGCCGGCGGCCACATAGAGCGGGTGCTTGGGGCTGCCATTTCTGTTGATCCCCAGACAGTACAGCCTCTCTCTGATGCCCGCCGACTGAAGTAGGCGCATCACGTCAGGGGCGCGTGCCGCCGCGGCCGGGTGCGCACCCCACCCGCAAATAATCATCAACGCCCCTTCGACGGTTTCCATGATCGCGTCGTCTGCGCTCATCTCACCGGCGTTCCTGCCAAGCGGGTCGGGACGCGTCAGCAGCGCATCCGGATGGGTTGCGCGCAGAGGGAATAGGTTGGTGACCTCAAGGCGCCCAAAGCCGCCAGCCACGGCTCGCGACATGCAGCGCGCAATAGTGGGGTCGTCCGTGAGGTGATTGGCCGTCGACGGGTTCAGCATCATGAAGGCGATCGTCGGGCGGCGCTTGTCCCAGTCGCGCCAGAGTCGATAGCGATAAGCGCCGCAATCGCTGAGAATGCAGCCCCGCTCGACGCCCGCCGCGTAGTCCGTGAGGTACTGCATTCGACCTCCAAGCGTTCCTGTAGACATATCGCGGCCGGGTCGTCGCATCTTCTTCTCATTTGGCCGTGACGGATAGTCGATTGACTTCACCTAGGAGGACGGTTCGGGCACGTCCGGTGGTAGCATGCTCACATAACGCATGCGCGAGGACAGCGCGCCGAGCGCGAATACAACATCTGCAATTGGAACATCGAAAGCATGAGCAAGCCCCAGACCGACCCTAAACTCGAGCAAGCACTGACGCGTGGCGATCTCGCCATCCGACAGGCAAATTCGGCCCGCGCCACCGCGCTGTTGCGCGCGCTTGCGAAAATGGTCGTCGACGCCTGTGCAACCATCGGTGTCGAAGCGTTCACATTGATTCCCGATGGGGATCGCATCTATGACGCCGCCAACGGCCTATGGCCCCAGGCGCTGTTGGTCTCCCTCGATGGGCCCGTGGAGTCGGCGGACCCTGACGAGCTGCGCAAGGTTTGGCTGCTCGCGGACACCTCCGAAGTGGCTTTTCGCGTCGAATGGCAAAGAGCCGACGGCAAGGTCGGCCGGCATGACGCGCGTCCGTTTGCGATGGTCGCTTTCATTACCGATGTCGAGATCCCCTGGAGCGACGACGAGGAATAAACAGCGGTTGGTCGCTCGGCGCGGAAGGCGTCGGGCGGCTTCACATCTTCGATAAGCGCTGCCTGCCGGGTAGCCGCACACCCCATCTAGCAACCAGACTGCATTAAACCGGGCTACGGTCACACTCGCTTCCCGGATGCATGAAGTATCCCAACGTATGTGCCCGCTATGCCCATGGAGGACTGCGGCGACCGTTCGTAGCATGGTGCTCTTTGGGGCCTCAGGCTATTTTGACTCCATCGAAAAATTGTTTTCGAGCGAGAGCCAAAATGAGTACGAACGCAAAAGATTTGCTTGAGCTGCGCCGCGATGATCCGTTGTCGACGGAGTTGCGCAAGATTGCCGCAAACATCATTGCCGTCGGCGTTGGTGACCAACGCAAGGGATGTTGACATGAGTGCGCGGTGGAGCTCCAGGTCGTTGGAAGTGCGGGTGTTGGATCGCTGCGATGAATGCGGCGAGTTGAAGGAGGGCGTCAGCAAGCGCGTCAGCTATTGGCCGAATATTTCCGCTGTCTGCTGTGCACCGTGCTTCGCCGACATGACCGGTGAACACGGCGGATATGGCGAATACGGCGAATATGGCGCATCTGCCCTCCAACAGGTATCCGATGGCGAGGCCGATTGAAGGTCAATCGCGCTGGGCGGCCCGCCTATCCGGGGCGTGAACTGAATCTAGCGCATCATTCGCCGCCGAAAAAGCGCGGCGCAAACGAAGAAGGGGACGACCGCATACGCCCCCAGCACAGCGAGGTGTAGCGGCGCATCGGCGATCGGGCGATCGAGCATCGCCGGTCGAATCAGCTCGACAGCGTGCGTGAGCGGCAGCATCAGGGCCGCTTGCCGCACAGGTTCCGGCAGTTTGGCCAAAGGGAAAAACACGCCGGAGAGCAGCAGCATCGGCGTGATGACGAGCGTTTGATAGAACATGAAAAAGTCGTAGGACGGCGCAAGCGCAGTGACGACCATCGCGAGGCTGGCAAATGCCACGCCGGCCAGCGCAATGACAGGCAGCACAAAGAGCGTCGACGGGTAGTGTGCATAGCCCAAGGCCCCGGCGACCAGCACGATGGCAAAGCCCGATAGCACCGCCTTGCTGCCGGCCCAAACAATTTCCCCAACGACAATGTCGCCGAGCGTGAGGGGCGTATGCATGATGGCTTCCCAGGTCCGCTGGACATGCATTCGAGAGAATCCGGAATACATCGCTTCGAAGCTTGCCGACATCATCACGCTCGAGGCCACGGTGCCCGCGGCAAGAAACGCGATATACGACACCCCGTCCACCTGGCCGACCATGATTCCCAATCCAAAGCCGAGGCCGAAGAGGTAGATCATCGGGTCGGCGAGATTGCCGAACATCGATGCAATAGCGAGCTTGCGCCACACAAGATAGTTGCGGCGCCAGACCGAAATCCAATTCGTTGCGTTGGCCGGTAACGCAAACCGCAAGCGTTGTGTGCGTCGCGCGTCTGAGCGTTCAGCCGTCGTGCGGTAGGGATGCGTGTCCATGGATAGCTTTGCCTTGCTTTCTCAATCCTGCATTTCACGGCCGGTAAGCCGCAAGAACACATCTTCGAGATTGGCGGGCCGGTGCAGGTAGCGCAGACCAGGCCGGCCTTCGAGCCGCGCGTTGATCGGGCCCGCATCGTTGACATAGCAAAAGAGCGTCTCACCGCTGATTTCTGTGCGCGCAGCGAGCGGCGTCAGCTCGTCGCGCAGCGCGGCTGGGCTGGCCCCATAAACTTCGATGACCTCACAGCCGATCTCGCTTTCAATGAGCTCGTCCGGCGCACCTTCCGCGATCTTACGGCCCTCGTCGATGATGCAAAGGCGGTCGCACAGCCGCTCTGCTTCTTCCATGAAGTGCGTCGTCAACAAAAGCGTTTTGCCCCGTGCGAGCAGCGAGCGCAACCGCTCCCAAATGAGGTGCCGTGCTTGCGGATCGAGGCCCGTCGTGGGTTCGTCCATGATCAGCACGTCCGGGTCGTTGATCAGCGAGCGTGCGAGCGTCAGACGTCGTTTCATACCGCCAGACAACTCGCTTACGCGCGCGTCGGCTTTGTGTTCCAAGCGCGCGAATTCCAGCAGTCCGGGCACCATGGCCCGAGCCTTGCTTGTAGATAAACCGAAGTAGCGCCCGAAGACGAGAAGGTTCTCGCTGACAGTAAAGTCCGGGTCAAGGTTGTCGAACTGTGGGACGACGCCGGTACGCTGCCGAGCGAGACGCGCATGTGCGGGAATCGCTTTGCCGCACAACGCGATCGTGCCGGCGTCCGGCTCGGCGATGCCAAGCAGCATCTTGAGCGTGGTGGTCTTGCCGGCACCGTTGGGTCCCAGCAGGCCGAAGCATTCGCCCGTGCGCACATGGAACGTCAAGCGATCGACGACAGTCCTTTCGCCGTAGCGCTTTTCAACTTCGCAAAATTCAATGGTATTTGACATTGATCCACTCACGTTTCGCACGAAATCGATGCCGTCGGCGCCCCATTCTATGGCATTGAACGCTAGCCTTGCCGAGCGTGCGAACAGTGCAAGGCTCAAGTAAGGCGGATAGGTGTAAGGCGGAAAGGCCTGAAAAGGAAGGATGCAAGCGTGGCACCGCATCTTCGGCCTCGGTGTCGCTATGGGGGACGTATGGGGGACGGATGGATTTGCCGCACTTGACGTGCCAGTGTGGGCGACTACGCGTTTTCCATGCCTTGCAACTCCGGTTGCAGCGCACGATGATTCAACCAAACCTCTGCGGTTTGCGCGGAAAGCGAGGCTACCATGGCTACCTACAACAAGATCCTGCTCTGTTACGACGGTACGCGAGAGGGTCGCAAGGCGTTGCGCTGCGGCGCCGACCTCGCGCTCGACCTGAATGCCGAGACGCACCTGTTATCCGTCGTCGATATGCGTACGAGCATTGCTCAAAGCGCAGGTCTGCTGACTGATGTCGCATGCGGGCGCTTCGAGGATGCCGCGCGCGAAATTCTCCAGGAGGGCGTCGATTGGCTGACTGAACGTGGCGTGACAGCTCATGGCCATTTCGCGTTCGGTCATCCGATCGATGAAATAACCAATCTCGCCGATGAATTGAAGGTCGACCTCGTGGTAGTTGGTCACCGTGCCCGCAGTGGGCTGTCGCGTTGGTGGATGGGCTCGGGCAACACGCAACTGCTTGACCGCGTCTCTTGCAGCATCCTCGTGACCATCTGTCCCGCTCACGAAGTCGAGCCTGCGAGTGTTCCGCGGCCAACGGCGAAGGCCAGCAGCGAAACCTAGAAGCGGAGCCGGGCGGGTATGTGCGTGTGTGCGTTTACTCGTTGAGGTCGACGGCAACAAGCTTCCACGAGAACCATCCGGCGCGATGCAATATCACGCTGTAAGGCGCGCTCTCGGCGTCGTGCCGGTAAGTGACAACGAACTCATCAATGCCTCGATAGTGGGCTGCGATTTTGGCCGGTGCAGGCTTGGCCGGTGGCGCCTCAGCGGACGGGCTCGGCGCCGGCGACGCAGCTTGCGGACCGGCCCCGTTGCTTGGCGCTGGTGCGGGCGCCATGTGCAGCACGTCACCGGGCTTACCGCTTGGCGGTATGCCGTTAAGCAGCGCAATGACGCCATCAGGGGTCGCATATTGATCGACGAGTGGCCCGATCAGCGCCATCCCGACAAGTGCGCCCAACGCCGCGAATGGGTTCTCACTCTTTTGGGCCTCTACGCGTCGCGAGAGCAATTCAGTCAGTTCCTGCTTAAGACTCGTGCGCAGCGCCGGGTAATCGACGTACGCATTGACCGTTTCGGCGTCGCGTGCATCGACTGCCCGCTTCAAGTGGTTGAGCGCGAGGTAGGGCGTGGCGTAGCCATATCCAACGACGGCAAATGCAACGAGCATCGCGACCACGAGCACGATAATCGTGAGCGGCTTGTGGCGTGACGGATTGGGCTTGTCATAGGTCATCACTGGGCGTTCTCCACAGATTCACCAGATGTGAAACTCCAATGGACCGGGCGCACGGCAAAACGATCCCTGCCGATGAGGGTGCCGGCTCGCCAAATATCCGCCAGCAACCGTCACTGCAATGCTCCGGCAGCTCGATATCTCAGCCCAGCGTGGCGGCACGCTGGCCAGCACGCTCCTCGTCGATGCAGCGATCGATCATCCGGCAGACCGCGTCGATGGTGCCGACCAGGATGACGCGCGATGCGCCATGGTAGACGCGCACTGGAGCGCGCCGTGCCGGTTCGGCGTGCAAGGCGCTGTTGAGCGAGACGCGGGCGAATGCGGGCATGGCCGACGGTTGCATTGTGTCGGCACCCGTGGCCTCTCGCTCGGCATCGGCCGGCGGCAACGCATCGAGCGGCGGGCAGGGCACCAAAGCGCGCAGGTGGCGTAGGCGGCCAAAGCGGCGAACTGGCATGAGGCGAACAAGGCGATTCATGGCGTCTCCCAGAGCGTTCAAAATTCCGTTGAGCGGATGAGGCCGACAGCGATGCCTTCGAGCGCGAATTCCGTGCTCCCGGCCTGGACAAAGATGTTTTCGTATTCGGGGTTTTCCGCGACGAGCTCGATGCCGTCGGTCCGGCGCTTCAAGCGTTTGACCGTGACATCGTCGCCGAGGCGGGCCACGATGATTTGGCCGTCTTTCGCTTCACTGCGCTTTTGCACGGCCAGCAGGTCGCCATCAAGGATGCCGGCGTCGCGCATCGAAAGGCCGCGTACTTTCAGCAGGTAGTCGGGCTTGCTCGAGAACAGCGCCGGATCACAGGCGTAATGCTGGGAGATGTGCTCCTGCGCAAGGATTGGACTGCCGGCGGCAACGCGACCGACGAGCGGCAAAGACAGTTGCATCAGCGCGGCATGCGGCAGCGACAATTGATGAGGCGCATTGCCCGGTGCAAGCAGCCGGATGCCGCGCGAGGCGCCGGCTGCCAGCTCAATGACGCCCTTGCGCGCCAGCGCGCGAAGGTGCTCTTCGGCCGAATTGGCTGAGCTGAAGCCGAGTGCTGTGGCGATCTCGGCGCGTGTCGGCGGGAAGCCGCTTTGTTCGATCGACTGGCGGATCAGGTCGAATACCTGTTGCTGCCGTGCGGTAAGTTTGATCATGGCGCCACTGTATGGATAGACAGGTGGCTGTATTTTTATACAGTATCGTGCCGTTTTCAAGCCTATCTTTTGACCCCGCCCTCTAGCGCTGGCTGACGACTTCCTTTAGCAGAATTTGGAATAAAAAAATTAGAATTCATTCGTTGGGATAATAAAGGGCGGGGAATAGACTACCCCGACGGTGAAAAATTCAGTGAGTTCAGTGAGATATGGCAAGGGGAACCCAGCGATGAAGCAGCGCGGAAGGGAATGGTCGGCCACGCGGCGGCGCTTGCTGGCCGGCATGGCGTGGGGCGCGGCGGGGGCGGCGCTTGGCTTGGGCGTGCAAGCGCCGGCGCAGGCGAGCACGACGCTGCTGAACGTGTCGTACGACCCGACCCGCGAGCTTTATCAGAGTATCAACAAGGCGTTTGCTGCCCAATGGCAGGCGAGCACGGGCGAAGCGGTCTCGATTCGACAGTCGCATGGCGGCTCGGGCGCACAGGCGCGCTCCGTGCTCGACGGCCTTCCGGCCGATGTCGTGACGCTTGGGCTCGCTTATGACATCGACGCGCTGGCCAATCGCGGCCTCATTGCACGCGATTGGCAAAAACGATTGCCCGACAACGCGTCGCCGTACACCTCGACGATCGTTTTCCTTGTGCGCCACGGCAACCCGAAGCACCTCAAGGATTGGGATGATCTCGCAAAGCCGGGCGTGTCGATCGTCACGCCCAATCCAAAGACCTCGGGCGGCGCGCGCTGGAACTATCTCGCCGCGTGGGCGTATGCGCTTCATCGTCCGGGCGGCGACGAGCAGAAGGCGAAAGCCTTTGTCGCGCAGCTCTACCGCAACGCCGGCGTGCTCGATTCGGGTGCCCGCGGGGCGACGACGAGCTTCGTGCAGCGTGGCCTCGGCGACGTGCTGATTGCCTGGGAGAACGAGGCGTTTCTTGCGCAAAAGGAGTTCGGCGCGGACAAGTTCGAGATCGTCGTGCCCTCGGCAAGCATTCTCGCGGAGCCTCCTGTGGCGGTGGTCGATCAAGTGGTCGACAGGCGCGGCACGCGCAAGGCGGCGCAAGCCTACCTCCAGTTCCTTTACACCGACGAAGGTCAGCGTATCGCCGCGGAGCATTTTTACCGTCCCCGCGCAACGAATCTGCCGGCCGAGCTGACTGCGCGATTCCCCAAGCTGAAGCTTTATACGGTCGACGACACCTTTGGCGGGTGGGCCAATGCTCAAAAGGCGCACTTCGCCGACGGCGGAACGTTCGACGCAATTTACCAGCCGCACTAGCGGCCGGGCGTACGCGTGCCGGTGCCCCGGTGATGCGAGAGCCGCACGATGTGCGCCTCGCTTTCACAGTCGGGCTGGCGGTATACGCCGCATCATGAGCAAAATGGCATGACGACGTTTTCATTTCGCAAGCCTGGCGTGCTGCCGGGGTTTGGATTGACGCTCGGCATCACGGTGACCTATCTCAGTCTCGTGGTGCTGATTCCGCTTTGCGCCGCGTTTTTCAAAGCCGCGACCCTCGATTGGGCGCAGTTCTTGGCCGCCGTCGCCTCGCCGCGTGTGCTGGCATCGTACCGGCTTACCTTGGGCGCCGCGGCGATCGCGGCGTTCATCAACGGTGTGTTCGGTCTCCTGGTTGCGTGGGTGCTGGTCCGATATCCGTTTCCGGGCAAGCGCCTCGTGGATGCCATCGTCGATTTGCCGTTCGCGCTACCCACGGCCGTTGCCGGTATTTCGCTCGCGGCCGTCTACGCTGAGAACGGCTGGATCGGACAGTGGCTTGCGCCGCTTGGCCTCAAAGTCGCGTTCACGCCGCTCGGCGTACTCGTCGCGCTGACGTTCATCGGCCTGCCGTTCGTCGTGCGCACTGTCGAGCCCGTGCTGGAGGATTTCGAGCGCGCGCAGGAGGAGGCTGCGGCCTGCCTCGGGGCATCGCGCTGGCAGACGTTCTCACGTGTCGTGCTGCCCGCCCTTGCGCCGGCGCTCTCGACGGGCGTTGCGCTGGCGTTTGCGAGAGCACTGGGCGAATACGGCTCGGTCATTTTCATCGCCGGCAACATTCCCATGAAGTCGGAAGTGACCTCTTTGTTGATCATCACGAAGCTCGAACAGTACGACTATGCCGGAGCCACCGCGCTCGCCGTTGTCATGCTTGTCGCGTCGTTTGCCATGCTCTTCGCCATCAACGCCGTGCAATGGCATTGGCAGCGCCGTACGATCGGCCGGCGGCGCGTGCGTACGCGCGGCAGCAAACCGTCCGCGGGCACACAGGGAGCGCCTTCATGAACCGGCTCGCCATGCCCGCTGAAACGAAATGCGCCCCCATCGATGGGGGGCAAGGCGTTTCATACAAGACGACGGCACGTGCGTCGCGTCACCATCGCCGTGAGGGCGCGGGGGTGACGCGATGGGTGATGACCGGCATAGCGCTGACCTTTCTAGCGCTTTTTCTCTTGGTGCCGCTCGTTGCGGTTTTCAGTCAGGCGTTCAGCAAGGGCGCCGGGTTTTACTTCGAGGCGCTTGCCGATGCGGACGCACGCGCCGCGATTGCGCTCACGCTCACGGTGGCGGTGATTGCGGTGCCGCTCAATATCGCCTTTGGCCTTGCCGCGTCGTGGGCCATCGCCAAGTTCGAGTTTCCGGGGCGCGCGCTGCTGACAACGCTGATTGACCTGCCGTTTTCTGTCTCGCCCGTCATTGCCGGCGTGGTTTACGTGCTGCTCTTTGGTACTCAGGGCTGGTTGGGCCCGTGGCTAGAGGCGCACAACCTGCAGATTGTTTTCGCCGTGCCCGGCATCGTGCTGGTGACGATTTTCGTGACTTTTCCGTTCGTCGCGCGCGAGTTGATTCCGCTCATGCAGGCGCAAGGCAAGGAAGAGGAGGAAGCGGCGCGCGTGCTTGGAGCCTCGGGCTGGCAGATCTGGCGGCGTGTCACGCTGCCGAACGTCAAATGGGGGCTTCTCTATGGCGTCATTCTTTGTAACGCGCGCGCAATGGGCGAATTCGGTGCCGTCTCCGTCGTATCGGGGCATATCCGCGGTATGACCAACACCATGCCGCTGCATGTCGAGGTCCTGTACAACGATTACAACGCGGCGGCCGCGTTTGCCGTCGCTTCGCTGCTCGCACTGCTCGCGCTTGCGACGCTCGCCGTGAAGCTTTTTGCCGAGCGCCGGCTCAAGTCGGACGGCGCCGGTCGGACACATCGATGAGGATTCGGAATGGGCATCATCGTTCGCAACCTGCATAAGCGCTTCGGCGATTTCGTCGCGCTCGACGGCATTTCACTGGAATTCGAGCGTGGCGAGCTGGCCGCGCTCATCGGTCCGTCCGGCTGCGGCAAGACGACGCTTTTGCGCGTGATCGCCGGCCTCGAGACGGCCGACGAGGGCGAGATCGTCTTGAATGGCCGAGACGTGGGCGCGCTCGATGCGCGCGATCGGCAGGTCGGGTTCGTCTTTCAGCACTACGCGCTGTTTCGTCACATGACCGTGTTCGAGAACATAGCCTTCGGGCTGCGCGTCAAGCCGCGTCGGGAGCGGCCGTCGGAAGCCGCCATTCGTGCTCGGGTGCGCGAGCTGCTTGCGCTCGTGCAACTCGATCGGTTCGGCGAGCGCTATCCCGCCGAGCTATCGGGCGGGCAGCGCCAGCGCGTCGCGCTCGCGCGGGCACTTGCTGTGGAGCCGAGTGTGCTCTTGCTCGACGAGCCGTTCGGCGCCCTCGATGCGCAGGTTCGCAAGGAGTTGCGCGGCTGGCTACGGCGTCTGCACGACGAGTTGTCGATTTCGACGATCTTCGTCACGCACGACCAGGACGAGGCGCTCGACGTCGCTGACCGGATCGTTGTGCTCAACGACGGCCGCATCGAGCAATCCGGCCGCCCGCAAGAAGTCTATGAAGAGCCGCGCTCGCCGTTCGTCTATGCGTTTCTCGGTGCGGCAAATCGTGTGGCCGGTAGCATCGAAGCGCATGGGTTCGTGCCGGATGGTGCGAGCGCAGCGCTTCCCGCCGCGACGGCGCGCTTGGACGCGTCCTCGGGGCCGGCATTTGCGTATGTGCGCCCGCACGATCTGGAGTTGCACCCGCACGCGATCGCACGGCCCGATGGCGTGGCCGCCGATGTGCGACGCGTCATCGCGCGTGGTGCATCGGTGCGCGTGGAGCTCGCGGGCGAGGGCGGCCCGCTTGAGGCGGAGCTTGCGCGCGACGCGTGGCATGCACTGCGCCTCGTGGAAGGCGACCGCGTCACGGTTGTGCCGCGCGCGGCGCGGGTATTCGAGGCGCAATGACAGAAGCACACTTGGCAGCGAAAACAATCGGGCAGGGGCGAGCGTCAAACGTGTACCAGGCCATAACGAAGGTGCTGTCTAGGACGATGCGGTTCGACTTCAAGAGGCATTCATGAACTTCCAGCAGTTGCGCTACGTGCGTGAGGCGGTGCGCCGCAATTTGAACCTGACCGAAGTGGCTAACGTGCTTTTTGCCTCCCAGTCGGGGGTGTCGAAGCAGATCAAGGATCTCGAGGACGAGCTCGGCATCGATATCTTCGTGCGTCGCGGCAAGCGGCTCACCGGCTTGACCGAGCCGGGCAAGGCGGTGCACGGGCTCATCGAGCGCATGTTGCTGGACGCCGAGAATCTGCGCCGCGTCGCACGCCAATATGCGGACGAGGAGACGGGGCATCTCGTCGTTGCGACGACGCACACGCAGGCGCGCTATGCGTTGCCAAACGTCATCCGACAGTTCAAACAGGTCTTTCCGAAGGTCCATTTGGCGTTGCGTCAGGGCAGCCCGCGGCAGATTGCACAGATGGTGCTCGAAGGCGAGGCCGACATTGCGATGTCGACGGAAGGAATCGATCGCTATAGCGAGATCGTCACGTTCCCTTGCTATTCGTGGCATCACGTGGTCGTGGTGCCGAAGGGGCATCCGCTCGTCGATATTCAGAACGTGACGCTCGAGCACGTTGCGGACTATCCGATCATCACTTACGAGCGCGACATCACAGGTCGAGCCCATATCGACGAAGCGTTCGAAAAGTGCGGCAGGGCGCCTGACGTCGTTCTGACGGCCATCGATGCCGATGTCATCAAGACTTACGTCGAGCTGGGCATGGGCGTGGGCGTAGTCGCCGGCATGGCATACGATCCCAAACGTGACTCCGAGCTCGTGGCGCTCGATTCGCAGCATCTGTTTAAAGAGAGTACGACTCGCGTCGGGCTGCGCAAAGGCGCAATTTTGCGCTCCTACGCGTACCGCTTCATCGAGATGATCGCGCCGCAACTGGCGGGCACGGACATCACGGAACGTTTGCGTGAAGCGGCTTGAGTGGCCGATCGAGCGGTGCCAGCTCTTTGCGGTGGCTTTCGTTGATCACCCCCCATGGCTGCCGACGCGTAGCCTTCCGTGCTCGTCATCCGGACGGGAGGCGGGCGATCGGCGTATCGGGTGAAATCAGCCCAGCAAGCTATGCTGGCTACAAGAATCGCGTTGCCACGGCCATATACAATGGCGGCCATGAATACCACCTTTCTTTCCCCAGGTTCGACATCGGCCCCGTTGCCGCGCATCGCAGTCTTGGCGACGGGCGGGACGATTGCCGGCACGGCTAGCGATGCCGCGCAGACCGCCGGTTATCAAGCGGGTGTCGTGGGCGTCGAGCAGCTGATGGCGGCTGTACCGGCGGTGAGCGGTGTCGCGCGCATCGAGGCCGAGCAAATCGCGAGCATTGACAGCAAGGATCTCGATCCCCGGTTATGGACGGTGCTCTCGCAGCGCATCGAAGCGCTCGCGGCACGCGATGACATCAATGGCATCGTGGTGACCCATGGCACCGACACCCTCGAAGAAACGGCCTATTTGCTGCATCTCGTCGTCAAGACCTCGAAGCCCGTCGTGCTGACTGCAGCGATGCGGCCGGCCTCTGCGCTTTCGGCCGACGGGCCCATGAACCTGCTGGGCGCGGTGACGCTCGCTGCGACGCGAGCAGCATGGGGCCAGGGGGTGTTCGTCGCGTTCAACAACCGCATTCATAGCGCGCGCGACGTCGTCAAGACGAGCACCTACGCAGTGGATGCGTTCCAGTCGCCGGAGGTGGGCGCGCTAGGCTGGGTGCAAGATGGGCGCGTCGAGTTCCAGCGCGGTGTCGTGCGCCCGCATACGGGTGCTACGCCGTTTTCGGCGGCCCTCGGCTGGCCTGCGGTGGAAATCATCCCGAGCTACGCGGGGGTGTCGCGGATCGCCGTGGATGCGGCGATTGCGGCAGGCGTGCGCGGCATTGTGGTTGCGGGGACGGGTAACGGATCGATACACGGGACGCTACAAGTGGCACTCGCTGAAGCCGTCCAGCGGGGGATCTCGGTTGTCCGCGCGTCACGCGTCGGTTCAGGGCATGTGATACGCAACGGCGCTGCGCCCGACGATGCACTGGGCTTCGTCAGCGCGGGTACGCTCAACCCCTACAAGGCTCGCGTGCTGCTGATGTTGGCGTTGGCAGCGGGCATCAATGATCGCACGCTCTTGCAAGCGGCTTTCGATACGTATTGATGGCTGAGAAAGCGACAAGAAAGCTATGAGGGGCGCCGCAAGCTAGCGCGCGGCATCTCGATTAAAATGCAGTAATCCGACAGGCGGACACCCGACGACGACGTCTGACCGACCAAGGCTTCCCCGTCGTCGCCAGGTGCCGCTGCGGACCCCACGACGCCACTCTCAGCCCGAAAGCGGCGTTTTTGCCTCGCCCGATGCACGCATTGCCGGTCCCGGATCGGCAATGTGTGCGTTCGGGCAAGGCGCCCCACGAGACGGCCGCCAGCAGGGCCGGCGACCGAATTCCTGGCGCTGCGCTCTCTGTGCCTGCGAACAGCGTCGCAATACCTCGAGCGCAGCGTCATGCCGTCGCGCTATACGCGCGACCGTCTTGCTTTACTTGGCAACTTCGGCGTTAGCCATGATTTCCAGCGCACGGACGATGGCCGAGTGATCCCAGGCATTGCCGCCGTTTGCGGCGCAGACGCTGAAGAGCTGCTGCGCGCTGGCCGTATTCGGCAGGGCGATGTTGAGCTTGCGCGCGCCGTCGAGGGCGAGGTTCAGATCCTTGCGATGGAGCTCGATGCGGAAGCCCGGATTGAAGGTGCGCTTCGTCATGCGCTCGCCGTGCACTTCGAGTACACGCGAGTTTGCGAAGCCGCCCATCAGCGCTTTGCGCACGCGCTCCGGATCGGCGCCCGAGCGCGACGCGAACAGCAGCGCCTCGGCCACGGCTTCGATATTGAGCGCAACGATGATCTGGTTGGCGACCTTACAGGTCTGGCCCGCGCCGTTGTCACCGATGAGCGAGATGTTCTTGCCCATCAGCTCGAAAAGGGGCTTCGCCGTGTCGAACGCGGCTTCGGGGCCGCCGACCATGATCGTGAGCGTCGCCTCGCGTGCGCCGACCTCGCCACCCGAAACGGGCGCGTCGAGATAGTCGCAGCCAAGCTCGTTGATGCGCTTGGCGAAAGCTTGCGTCTCGATCGGGGAGATCGAGCTCATGTCGATGACGAGCTTGCCCTTCGAGAGACCCTTTGCCACGCCATCACCGGCGAAGAGCACGTTCTCGACGTCAGGCGTGTCGGGCACCATCAAGATGATGATTTCCGAAGCCGCGGCGACTGCCGCCGAATCGGCGACGACCGTTGCACTCTTGCTGAGGTCCTCGGGAACCGGGAATTTGCCGTTGACGACGAGCGTATGGCCGCCCTTTTGCAGGTTGCGTGCCATGTGCGAGCCCATGATGCCGAGCCCGATAAAGCCGATCTTTGCCATTTGAATAGTTTCCGTCAGTCTGGTTGCTGTTTCTTGATGGATCGGAGCTCGATTCGATGTCGAGCAGATCGAGCCGATCGAGCCAGTGCCCGATCGGCATCGGGTGCGCTACTTACGCCGCTGCCTTGCGGCCAGCGACGGTTTCGAGCCAGCCGAGCCCTTCAACCGTCGTTGTGCGCGGCTTGTATTCGCAACCGATATAGCCATCGTATCCGAGGTTGTCCAGCAGTGTGAACAGGAACGCGTAATTGATTTCGCCCGTGCCCGGCTCGTTACGGCCCGGATTGTCGGCAAGCTGGATGTGCGCGATGCGCGGCAGGATCGCCTTGATCGTGGCCCCGAGCTCGCCTTCCATCCTTTGCATGTGATAAATGTCGTACTGCAGGAAGACGTTGTCCGAGCCGACAGCGTCGAGCACGTCGAGCGTTTCCTTGGAGCGGTTCAGCGCAAAGCCCGGGATGTCATAGAAGTTGCAGGGCTCGACCAGCAACTTGATGCCCTCTTGCTTGAGCGCGGCGGCCGCGAAGCGCAGGTTCTCGACGATCGTCGAACGGGCTTTGTCGGCATCGACACCGGCCGGCCGAATGCCGACGAGGCAGTTCAGCTGCGGCACCTTCAGCGCCTTCGCATACTCGATGGCACGGCCTACGCCTTCCTGGAATTCGCCCACGCGATCCGGCAGGCAGGCAATGCCGCGCTCGCCCGCTTCCCAATTGCCGGCGGGCAGGTTGTGCAGCACGAGTTGCAGCTTGTTCGCTTCCAGGCGCTCGGCGAGCTCAGCCGGCGAGTAGGGGTAAGGGAACAGGAACTCGACGGCATCGAAGCCGGCGCGAGCCGCTGCGGCGAAGCGGTCGAGAAACGGCGCCTCGTTGAACAGCATCGTCAGGTTCGCTGCGAATTTCGGCATAGTGAAATCTCGTTGGTCGGTCAGTCAGTCAAAGATAAACGACAATTGGACGAACGTCGACCGGCTCGCTTTGAGCCGATCGACGTGTCGTCATTTACTGCAGCGCCGCAATGGCGGTCGGCGCATCTTCGATCGATTCCGCGAGCGGCTCGAATTCGTTGACCGCGTCGATTTCAAGACCCATCGCGATGTTCGTCACGCGCTCGAGGATGACCTCGACGACGACCGGTACCTTGAACTCGCTCGTCATCGCGCGCGCTTTTTCGAGCGTGGGCTTCAGGTCTTCCGGCTTGAACACTCGCAGCGCCTTGCAGCCCAGGCCTTCCGCAACCGCGACGTGGTCAACGCCATAGCCGTTCAGCTCAGGCGCGTTGATGTTCTCGAACGCCAGCTGCACGCAGTAGTCCATGTCGAACTGACGCTGTGCCTGGCGGATGAGGCCGAGGTACGAGTTGTTCACGACGACGTGCACGTACGGCAGGTTGAATTGTGCGCCGACCGCCAGCTCTTCGATCATGAACTGGAAGTCATAGTCGCCCGACAGCGCGACGATGGGGCGCTGCGGATCGGCTGCACGCACGCCGAGGGCGGCCGGGATGGTCCAGCCGAGCGGGCCTGCTTGGCCGCAGTTGATCCAGTTGCGCGCCTTGTAGACGTGCAGGAACTGCGCAGCGGCGATCTGCGAGAGACCGATCGTGCTGACGTAGCAGGTGTCGCGACCGAACACCTTGTTCATCTCTTCGTAGACGCGTTGCGGCTTGATCGGCACGTTGTCGAAGTGCGTCTTGCGATGCATCGTTTGCTTGCGCTCGAGGCACTCTGCGGCCCACGCGCTGCGATCCTTCAGGCGGCCTTGCGCCTTCCACTCGCGGGCGACTTCGACGAAGAGCTCCAGCGCCGCTTTCGCGTCGGAGACAATGCCGAGGTCAGGACCGAAGACACGCCCGATTTGCGTCGGCTCGATGTCGACGTGGACGAACTTGCGGCCCTTGGTGTAGACGTCGACGCTGCCCGTGTGGCGGTTTGCCCAACGGTTGCCGATGCCGAGCACGAAATCGGACGCGAGCATCGTCGTATTGCCGTAGCGGTGCGAGGTCTGGAGACCAACCATGCCTGCCATGAGCGGGTGATCGTCGGCGATCGTGCCCCAGCCCATCAGCGTCGGAACGACCGGCACGCCAAGCGTTTCGGCAAACTCGACGAGCAGGTCCTCGCCAGCAGCGTTGATCACGCCGCCACCCGACACGATGAGCGGACGCTCGGCATCGTTGAGCATCTTCAGCGCGGCTTCGATCTGGCCCCGCGTCGCGCGCGGCTTGTAGACCGGCAGCGGCTCATACGTATCGATATCGAACTCGATTTCGGCGAGCTGAACGTCGATCGGCAGATCGACCAGCACCGGGCCCGGACGGCCCGAGCGCATCAAATGGAACGCCTGCTGGAAGACGCGCGGCACGAGCGCCGGCTCGCGCACCGTCACCGCCCACTTGGTGACGGGCTTCGCAATCGACTCGATGTCGACGGCCTGGAAGTCTTCCTTGTAGAGCCGTGCACGCGGCGCTTGGCCGGTGATGGCGAGGATTGGAATGGAGTCCGCGGAGGCGGAGTAAAGGCCCGTGATCATGTCCGTGCCAGCGGGGCCCGATGTGCCGATACACACGCCGATGTTGCCCGGCGCTGCGCGGGTGTAACCTTCGGCCATGTGCGAGGCGCCCTCGACGTGACGTGCAAGGACGTGGCTGATGCTGCCGTTCTTTTTCAGGGCTGAGTAAAACGGGTTGATCGCGGCACCGGGTACGCCGAACGCCGTATCGATACCTTCTTTCTCCAAGACGAGCACAGCTGCGTCTACGGCTCTCATCTTCGGCATGAATATTCTCCTGGAAGCGGTGGATTCGTGAACGGCTACTGTAAAAGGGTTCCCAAGGTTTGATAAGATCCCAGGGGTCGGGTATTTCAATACAAAAAGTATGGAATGGCCGCCACCGCTGCCAGTCCTGCACGAAGACCGTGTGGTTGCAGCAGCAGGCGAAACGAGGGGGGATGGAGAGTACGATGGACCGCTTCAAGCAGATTGAAACATTCGTTCGAGTGGCTGACGCGGGTAGCCTCGCGGCGGCGGCGCTCGAGGAGGGCGTCTCGCCAGTCGTGCTTGGGCGGCGCATCGACGCGCTTGAAAAGCGCCTTGGCGTAAAGCTGATGTATCGGTCCACGCGGCGCCTCGTCGTCAGCGAAGAGGGGGGCGCCTTCCTCGAAAGATGTCGTGGAATGCTCGCCGACTGGGATCAGGCCGAAAACGAACTGGCGGCAGGGCGCCGCTCGGTCAGCGGACATTTGATCGTGTCGGCGCCCGCGGCGTTTGGACGCAAACACGTCGCGCCGCTCGCCCCGGCATTTTTGGTCGACAAGCCCGATTTGCGCATGTCTTTCAATTTGACCGATCGGGTTGTGGACCTCGTGCGCGAGGGATTCGATCTGTCGATTCGTATTGGCGGTGCTGTCGATCCCAGCTTCGTCGCAGTCAAGCTGGCGACGAACCGGCGCGTCGTTTGCGGCACGCCCGGCTACTTCGCGAAGTACGGCCGTCCGAAGTTTCTCGACGATCTGCCTCGGCACAACTGCCTTGCCTTCAACCTGCAAGGCGGACAGAACCGCGGCTGGAATTTTCGCCGCAACGGCAAACTCGTCAACGTGCGCGTGACGGGCACCCTCGATTGCAACGATGGCGAGCTGCTGCACCACTGGGTGTCGGAAGGGCTCGGGCTCGGCTGGCGCTCGACATGGGAGATCGACGAACAGCTGGCGCGCGGTGAGCTCGAAACGGTGCTCGACGAGTACGCGCTGCCCGACTACGACATCCTGGCCGTCTACCCGCAACAGCGGTACGTCCCGGCGAAAGTGCGCTATTTCATCGACTATTTGAAAGCAGCCTACGCGCGACCCGGCTATTGGGGCGACACCTCGCCCGTCCGGAATTGGCGGCCCGGCATGCCGGTGGATGCTGACAAGTCATTGAAAGTAAAGGCGTGAATGGTTGAGCCGCGGGCGCATTCTTGCGCATCGAGCGCGTCCGGGTTACAATTTCTGGCTTACCACCTTGCCGCACCGGTTCGACGCCCGGGTGGCTTCAATCCATAAGGAGCGCATATGCGTCATTACGAGATCGTTTTCATCGTGCATCCCGATCAAAGCGAGCAAGTGCCCGCGATGATCGAGCGTTACAAGTCCACGATTACCTCGCACGGCGGGCAGATTCACCGCATTGAAGATTGGGGCCGTCGCCAGCTGGCCTACATGATCGAGAAACTCGCGAAGGCTCACTACGTCTGCATGAACATCGAATGCGACCAGACAACGCTCGAAGAGCTTGAGCACGCATTCAAGTTCAACGACGCCGTTCTGCGTCACCTCATCGTCAAGATGAAGAAGGCCGAAACCGGTCCTTCGCCGATGATGAAGGAAGTGCAGCGCGAAGAAGCCAAGAAGGCAGCTGCTTCCTCGCAGCCGTCCGAAGCGCAGGCTTAACGGTATCAACGTTACAAGCCGCCAAGGTTTCGTAGGCTTTTTGTCGCTTCCGTGAACAGGCTACAACTTACGGCCAGTGTGATCGAGCGCGAACCGCTGCGCTTCACGCCAGCTGGCATGCCGATCGCAAGCTGCACGTTGCAGCATCGTACGGAAGTCGTCGAGGCCGGCATCGCCCGGCAAGTCGAGCTGACCATGCCGGCACTGGCTGCCGGCGCCGCGAGCGGCAAGCTTGAAAGCTGTGAGCTGGGCGTGGAAAGGCTCTTCACAGGCTTTCTGGCAAAAAAAAGCCGCAATGCGCGAACCTTGGTGTTTCACATCACAGAATTGCAGGATATTGGAAAGGACTAAACATGCCCCGCCCCGCTGGTAAAAAATTCGACAAGCGCCGTCAGCAACAAAACCCGCTTTTCAAGCGCAAGAAGTTTTGCCGTTTCACGGCAGCCGGTGTCGAGTCCATCGACTACAAGGACATCGAAACGCTGAAGGATTTCATTGGCGTAAACGGCAAGATCACGCCGGCTCGTCTGACGGGTACCAAGGCCCACTATCAACGCCAGCTCGACTCGGCAATCAAGCGCGCACGTTTCCTCGCGCTGGTGCCGTACACCGATCTGCACAAGGCCTAATCAGACGACGCTATAAGGAGAATCCGAATGCAAATCATTTTGTTGGAAAAAGTCGTCAACGTGGGCAACCTCGGCGACGTCGTGAAGGTGAAGGACGGCTACGCCCGTAACTTTTTGATCCCGAGGAAGCTCGCTCGCCGTGCCACGAAGGACGCGATTGCGGAATTCGAAGTGCGCCGCGCAGAGCTCGAGAAGGCCGCAGCTGAAAAGTTCGCCGCAGCCCAAGCGCTGGGTGAAAAGATGGCGGGTCTCACGATCCAGATCGCACAGAAGGCCGGTGTCGACGGTCGTCTCTTCGGTTCGGTCACGAACGCTGACGTTGCTGTGACGTTGACGAAAGAAGGCTTCGGCGTTGAGAAAGCGCAAGTGCGCATGCCGCAAGGCCCGCTCAAGATGGTCGGCGATCACGCCGTTCAGGTCTCGTTGCACACGGACGTTACCGTTGACGTAACGGTGTCCGTGCTCGGCGAGCACGCTTAAGCGTTAGGCTTTATCGCGATTGAGACGAGGTGTGCGTCATTGCGTTGAACTGGCGCATGGCTAGACCGAGTCACATAGCGCAGAGAAGCAGGGGCCGCGTACGGCTTCTGTTTTCTCGAACAAAAGGGCAGCTTTCGGCTGCCCTTTTTTGTCTTCCGTCTCTTGGCGAACGGCCAGTCAGTTCGCGATAATGCCTCTCCATGAACGCATCGCTCCAAGACCCCCAAGTTGAGTCGCTAAAAGTACCGCCGCATTCGATCGAAGCCGAGCAATCGGTGTTGGGCGGGCTGCTCCTCGACAATGCCGCGTGGGATCGCATTGCGGATTTTCTCTCGCAAAGCGACTTCTATCGCTTCGATCACCGACTCATCTATGAGCATATCGGCCGGCTCATCGCGGCGACGCGACCGGCCGACGTCGTGACCGTCTACGAGTCGCTCGTCAGCTCCGGCAAAGCCGATGACGTCGGCGGCCTCGCTTACCTCAACGCGCTCGCGCAGAACACCCCGAGCGCGGCGAACATCCGGCGCTATGCCGAGATCGTGCGGGACCGCGCGGTATTGCGGCGGCTTGTGTCGGTTGCCGATGAAATCGCGTCCGAAGCGTTCAATCCGCAGGGCAAGGAGGTCCGGCAACTGCTCGATGAGGCCGAATCGAAGGTCTTTTCGATTGCGGAAGACGGCGCGCGTGGCACGCAAGGGTTCCTTGAGATCGGGCCGTTGCTCACGCAGGTTGTCGAGCGTATCGATACGCTCTACCACACGGCGAATCCGAGCGATGTTACCGGTACTCCCACGGGGTTCGTCGATCTCGACCGCATGACGTCGGGCATGCACGGTGGTGAACTCATCATTGTGGCAGGGCGCCCGTCAATGGGTAAAACCGCCTTTTCGATGAACATCGGCGAATATGTGGCCGTTGAGTATGGGCTGCCGGTGGCCGTCTTTTCGATGGAAATGCCGGGCACGCAGCTCACCATGCGGATGCTCGGCTCAGTGGGGCGCCTCGATCAGCATCGGATGCGCACGGGCAGGCTCACGGACGACGATTGGCCGAAGCTCACCCATGCCGTGCAGAAAATGAGCGAGGCTCAGCTTTTCATCGATGAAACGGGCGGCCTCAATCCTATGGAGCTGCGCTCGCGGGCGCGCCGGCTGGCACGCCAGTGCGGCAAGCTTGGCCTCATCATCATCGACTATCTGCAGTTGATGTCGGGCAGTTCTCAAGGTGAAAACCGGGCGACCGAAATCTCCGAGATCTCTCGTTCGCTGAAAGGCCTCGCAAAGGAGCTCGATGTACCAGTGATCGCACTGTCGCAGCTGAACCGGAGCCTGGAGCAGCGGCCGAACAAGCGCCCGGTGATGTCGGATCTGCGCGAGTCGGGCGCCATCGAGCAGGATGCCGACGTGATCCTCTTCATCTATCGTGACGAGGTCTACAATCCCGACAGCCCCGACAAAGGGACGGCCGAAATCATTATCGGCAAGCAGCGTAACGGGCCGATCGGCCCCGTCCGGCTGACGTTCCTCGGGCAGTACACCAAATTCGACAACTTCGCGGGCCCACAGAACTTTTTCGGCGGGGAGTAAGCGCGCGCCGTGCAGCTCCGGCGGCCGAGGCGATTATCTCGTCGAACTCGTTTGCTGTTGGGGGTGATCGAAAAGCCGGCCGTACGCTCGTGTTCCGCGAAGATGATTGCGGTTGTTGGAAAACTGCTTTGCGCGTAGTCGCGAGCGCAGCTTTCGTGGCCTTCCGCTGCCTTCGATCAGATCGTGTGCAGCAGAACCTCGCGGCACGCAGCCAGCCGTTGCTATTGCTGGGCAAAGCGGGCGATTGGGTCGTCCTGCGTTGCTGTCGGAGCCGGTTGGGCGCTTAGCGCTTCGTTGGAGACCCGCGTGATCTCAGCGTTAGTGGCCGCCGCAGGAGCGGGGGGCGCCGGCTCGGCCGGTATCTCGCGAGGTGCCGCCAGATACGTCGGTCCATCGAAGGGTGGTGTCGGTTGATCGAGCGGCGGCGCAACACGCCGAATGCCGTCGAATCGTCTTGCCCAATAGGGGTTCGTCAAATAATCAAGCCGCACCGTGCCGCCTGTAGACGGCGCATTGATGAAACGCAGGTTGCCCACATAGATGCCGACGTGTGAATGCGAGCGGCCAGTCGTATTAAAGAAGACGAGGTCGCCCGTTGCGATCTCGTCGGGCTCGATCACTTGCCCGCGCCGGCTCATGTCAGCGGTCGTGCGGGGCAGCTTGACGTCAGCAGCCCGTGCGAGGACGTACTGAACGAGGCCACTGCAGTCGAAGCCGCTTGCCGGTGTATTGCCGGCCCAGCGATACGGTACGCCGACGAGGCTCATGGCTTCGATCGAAATTTCCTCGCGGCCGATGCTATGGTCGACGAAGTTGGGCAGCCCAGAGGGTCTCGGCCTCGTCGCTTCGACTTCCGCGTGCTCGCCCGTGCCCAAGTGCGAGTACTGCGGCGGCGCGCTAGAGCACGCAGCAAGCAACAACACGATCAGCAGAAGGAACCAGAGGCGGCGCATAAACTAACGGAAAGGCAAGGGCGAACGCGCGTCCGCTCTTTCGTGGTTTGACTGACAAATGAGCCGTTTAGAGCGATGGTAGCCTCAGAGGCGGGGCGCTCGCAAGAATTCTTGAGAAATGACTTGAAGTTTGCGGGCGACGCCC
>NZ_DATJJF010000126.1:0-2010 GCF_035492435.1 Trinickia sp. | reverse complement strand
AATCAAAAAAGCCGACTCCGGCAGGCCAAAATCATCGGCAGCGACATACCTCATAACGTGAAACCCGCGCCGAAGTTCAAGTCCGATGGCTTCAACAGTTGCTATAAACCGCGGATCGTCAGGCGATACCAGGCCAAGCTCGGCAAGCAGAAGGGCGCTGGCATCGAGATCTTCGCTGTCAAATGCGGCCGAAAACGCCTTGCGCTTGGGGCTCCACGCGCGCTTGAGCAGCTCCTGTCCGATGTGGTCGGCAATGCCGGCCCAATGGTTGGCACGTTCAGGGAGGTTAAGGTGGTTCGCAATGGCTGCGAGGCGTTGACAGCCCGCCCAGCACATCGCGGCCGAATGCGTGTGCACGCGCGTACGTCCACGGTATTCCCAAATGCCGGAATCGGGCTTGAGCGCGAGCTTCGCCGCCTGCGCGCCGAGCGGCTCGATCGTGTGAAAAAGCGATGCATCGCCCGGTCGAGGCAGCCTGCGGTCAAAGAATATTGGCGTCGCGGCCATGATGATGCTGCCGTAGACATCATGCTGACTCTGATTGACGGCCGCATTGCCGATGCGCACCGGTCCGTCGCCGCCATAACCGCTGAGCGCAGGCGCGGTGCGCTCCTCGAGGGCGTCCGTATGCACGACGCCGTAGAGCGGACGTACCTCACCCAGCCGTCCGGCAGAGACACTCAGGATGTACGATATGAAGTCTTCCATCGTGCGTGTCGCGCCGATGCGGTTCAACGCCCGAACGACGAAGAACGCGTCGCGCATCCAGCAAAAACGGTAGTCCCAGTTGCGTCCCGATTTCGGCACTTCAGGGATCGAAGTTGTGAGCGCAGCGACAATCGCTCCGGTTTCCTCGTAACTGCACAGCTTGAGCGTGATGCCGGCGCGAATGATCTCGTCCTGCCAGTCGATCGAGAAGGCAAGCCGCCTCACCCACTCAAGCCAATAGTCACGCGTGCGTTCGCAAAAATCGCGGCAGGTCGATTCGAGCGAGCCCTCGAATGGCTCGTCCGTGCCGAAGACCATGTGCACCGGCCGCGTCAAGATGAACGACGCTTCGTTCTCGACATAAGAGAGGGGCGCGTCAGTCGTCAGCCTCACCGGCACGTCGTCGCGCCAGTAGCGGATGTGGTTGCTGCCCGACGACCGCGATGCAACCGGTTCGCCGTAGCGATGTGTCGTGCGAAAACGAATGGTTACGCGCGGCATGCCTCCGATCGGCTCGATGATACGGATGATCTGCGGCGGACGGAACGTGCGCCCGTAAATCTGAAAGCGCGGGGCAAAGTCGGTGATGCGCACCCCAGCGCCCTTGTCGTCGATCAGATCGGTCACCACGATCGCGGTGTTGCGAACGTAGTTCGAGCGAATCTCGGCCTGCCCTTCGAGCACCACGTCGGTGAATCCCTTGTCCTCGCCTCCAGAAAGCAACCGGCAGAACACGGGGTCGCCGTCATAGCGCGGCAGGCACCACCACACGATCCGCGACGAGGGTTCGAGCAATGCGGCGGTGCGGCCATTGCCAATGACCGCGAGATCGAGCCCATAGTCGGTCATGCGCGGGCCCGTCCGTTTGTGGCCAGCGAATCCAGCGCGCTGCGCACCTGCGCCGGATCCTTGAAAACTCCGGCGAGCCCCGGGAAATATCGGGAGACGCTAAAACCCTTTCCGCCGATCCCGGGCAAGACTTCGAATACCGACTCATCGGTGACATCGTCGCCGATGAATACGGGCATGCGCCCGCTGAATGGCGGGTGCGCCATTAGTTTGCGGATGCTCTCCCCTTTGCTGATCCCTGGCCGCTTGACCTCGAACATCGCTTTGCCGAGCAGCAGTTCGGTCGGCTCGGCTGAAAATGCCGTGCGTGCGGCAGCGATGTGACGGCGCAATTGCTCGGCATGCTCCGGTGCTTTCCGGTAGTGCAGAGCAAGTGAATAGCCCTTGTCCTCGACGACAATACCCGAGCCGATACCGGCGGCGGCCGCAAGCCTACGCCGCAAATCGATCGGC
>NZ_DATJJF010000125.1:0-28132 GCF_035492435.1 Trinickia sp. | reverse complement strand
ACCCTTGTCACGAATGACGGCGCCGATCCCATGTTTCGCGGACACGCCATTGCAGGCATGGCGACGTTCTATCTTGCCGGCACCGATCCGAAGCACAAGTACGCGTCGCCGCTTTACGCGGATTTGTCGGGCTTGCCGCCGCTTCTCATTCAGGCGGGCAGTACCGAAGTGCTGCTCGACGATGCACGACGGATTGAGCACAAGGCGAAAGCGGCGGGCGTCGATGTGGACTTCGGGGTCTGGAAAAACATGCCGCACGTTTGGCAACTGTTTGCGCCGTTCGTCCCGGAGGCCGGGCGCGCGCTGGATCATGCGGCGGCCTTCGCGCGCGCTCACGCGCGCGCAGGCCGTCTTCATGCAAGCGGCGAAAGCTCGATGGCCTGATAGGCCGTCAGTATGGCGTCGCGGCCATATCGGCGCTCGAGTCGCCTGATGGCGAAGTGGCCGTGCGCGGTCTGTTGGAAGTGATCGATAAAGACGGTGTTGACGACGGCGCCAAGCGCCGCACCGAGGACGGGAATCGATTTGGCGGCTACCTGTTCGCTCACCTGGACCGAAAAGCGCGCCGCAATCGTGTTGATCAATTTCATCAAGGCGGGGGTGCCCTGCGATGCCACGCCTTTCGCTGTCACACCGGTCGACGCTTTGGATATCGCCTGCGCGAGTGCGCCGCGCGTGATGAAATAGCCGAAATCGGCTTCGTCGTCGGCGGACCTTTCGTATCGCCTCAGTGCTCCACCGCCAAGACCGAAAACGGCGAGGCATTGCAAGCGCGTTTCGAGCGCGCTCAGATCCTCGCCTTCGCTGCGGGCGACATCGCAAATGGAGCGGAACATCAGCGTGGTCGTCAGCGGTAGTTCCGCCGGCAGGGCTACGAACCCGAAGGCGCCACCGGCCGCACCCGTCGTCGCAACGGCGAGCTTGTGCCAGACATCGCGCGACTTGCGCGCTGTCGTCTCGTTGGCCGAGCCGAAGCTTGCAACGGCGGCCTGCAGACACCTGTCGAGTGCTCGGCGCGTCGCCTCGGCGACGCTCTCATGCGCGGCTTCCGGCAGGCGCATGATTAGACGCTCGATCGGTGCGCCCACCGCTCCGGCGAGTTTCATTGCGAGCGGCTCTCGCTCGAGCGCACGCTTGGCCCGCGCCAAGTCGGCCAGATCGTCAGCGGTGAGTTGAGCCTCAAAGGCGGGTAGCAATTCCATCAGACGATTTCCTCCGCGCGGCTACACAAACTGTCCATCGATGGCCGCGCATAAGAGGATAGCGCGAGTGGCGGACGTGCCGGTGCGCCCGAGGTACAGGGGAAATCGACCAGGGCGCTCTGCGGCTACTGTCGGGCAGTACGTGCGTTGTCCGGCATCGGCAAGTTGAAGTTGGTGCGGAACGGGTTGATGTCGAGCCCGCCTCGCCGCGTGTAACGGGCATAGATCGCCAGCTTCACTGGCCGGCATTCGCGCAGGATGTCGACAAACATGCGCTCGACACATTGCTCATGAAATCCCGTGTGATCTCGATAAGAGATGATGTAGCGCAAGAGGCCGGCATGATCGATTTGCGGGCCGACATAGTGGATCTGCACACTGGCCCAGTCCGGCTGGCCCGTGACGGGACAGTTCGACCTGAGCAGATTCGAGAACAAGGTTTCCTCGACGGGGGCTTCGTCAAGCGCTGCATTGAGCAGCGACGGGTCCGGTTGATAGACATCGGCGTCGAGGTCAAGTCGATCGAGCGATAGCCCGTCCAGCTCGTCGAGCGCGAGCGTGTGGAACTCCGATGGCGTCACGAGCCGTACCGACACACTTGCGCCGCAGGCAGCCGATACGTCGCGCTTGAGCGTTTCACGCAAGGTGTCGAGCGATTCGATGCGGGTTTGTGCAAACGAGCCCAGATACAGCTTGAATGACTTCGATTCGACAATGTTCGGCGAATCGGCCGGCACGAAAAACGTGGCGATCGCAATCTGCGGCTTGCCGCGTGCGTTGAGCCACGATAGCTCGTAAGCATTCCAGATGTCGGTGCCGAAAAAGGGCAGCGGTGCTGCGACGCCGATCGCGTCGCGCGAAGGGGTGCGCGCGATTGAAAAGAGCAGCGTCGCGTCGTATTGCTGCGCGTACGCGGAAGGTTTGCCTAGCGGCGATTGGTCCGGTGTCATGGCGATCTCGATGAGCCGTCAGGCGAGAAAGAGACGGTAGACAGGATTGTCGCTCTCGTCCCAATACGGGTAGCCGAGCGTCGAAAGAAAACGCTCGAACGCCGCATTGTCGATGACGGGTACCTGAATGCCGACCAGGATCGAGCTGTAATCGGCGCCCTGATTCCGATAATGGAAAAGGCTGATGTTCCAGTCGGGCGCCATCGACGACAGGAATTTCATCAGCGCGCCAGGGCGCTCCGGAAACTCGAAGCGGAAGATCCGCTCGTCTTGCGCAAGCGGCGAGCGGCCGCCGACCATGTAGCGGATGTGCTGCTTCGAAAGCTCATCGTTGGAGAGGTCGACGGTCGGAAAACCGTTCGCTTCGAATAGTTGTGCAATGGCAGCCGATTCGCCGCGGCTCTTGATCTGCACGCCGACGAAGATGTGCGCGGCGCTCGCATCGGCGATGCGGTAGTTGAACTCGGTGACGCTGCGCTCGCCAACGAGCTCGCAAAAGCGCTTGAAGCTGCCGCGCTCCTCGGGGATTGTGACGGCAAAAACGGCTTCGCGCGCTTCACCAACCTCCGCCCGCTCGGCGACGAAGCGCATCCGGTCGAAGTTCATGTTCGCACCGGATGTGATCGCGATCAGCGCCTCGTTCTCGACGCCTGCGCGCTCGGCGTACTGCTTCAAGCCGGCAACGGAGAGCGCGCCTGCCGGCTCGAGCAAGATCCGTGTGTCCTGGAAGACATCCTTGATCGCGGCGCAAATCGCGTCGGTGTTGACGGTGAGCACCTCGTCGAGGTACTCGCTGCAAAGCCGGAACGTTTCGGCGCCGACGAGCTTGACCGCCGTGCCGTCCGAAAAGAGCCCTACCTCGGGCAGCGCCAGGCGTTCGCCGGCTTTGATCGATTCGGCCATCGCGCAGGAATCCTCGGTCTGCACGCCGATGACTTTGATATCCGGACGCACGGCCTTCACGTAGGCGGCCACGCCGGCCGCCAGTCCGCCGCCTCCGATCGGCGCGAAGATCGCATGGATCGGCGCGTGATGCTGGCTCAGGATTTCCATCGCGATCGTGCCTTGGCCTGCGATCACGTAGGGGTCGTCGAACGGATGCACGAAGGTGAGGCCCAGCGCTTTCTGAAGCTCGAGCGCGTGCGCGTAGGCGTCGCTGTACGATTCGCCGGCTTGCACGATTTCGACGGTCGGCCCGCCATGCGTGCGCACGGCGTCGAGCTTCACCTGGGGCGTCGTAACCGGCACGACGATGACGGCTTTCACGCCAAGACGCGCGGCGGAGTAGGCCACGCCTTGCGCGTGATTGCCGGCCGAGGCGGTGATGACGCCGCGCGCCATCGCTTCAGCGGACAAATGCGCCATCATGTTGTAGGCGCCGCGCAGCTTGAAAGAGAAGACGGGCTGATTGTCTTCTCGCTTCAAATAGACGCGGTTCGCGAGGCGCGCGGACAGGTTGCGCGCGAGTTCCAGTTCCGTTTCGCGAGCCACGTCGTAGACGCGGGCCGTCAGAACTTTCTTGAGGTAATCGTGAGACGAAGACATGGAATGATCGCGCTGTGCGATGGACAGAGGAATGCGGCAAAAAAGCAATGATAGCGCCAACAGGGCGAGTCCAGCGGTCACGGACTTGCCGCGGTCAGCGGCAAACCGGTTCCTTTTCACTGGTTTGGGCGGGTTCGCCCGCCGCCGCCGTGCCTCTTGTGAGCTTGTTGCACCTGTGCGCTTGTGCGCTTCTTGCCGGCAGCCACGCCGCCAACGATGATGCGGTAGAATCGACTTTTGATACTAGGACCGGAAAATGCGCTGGCACCCACGGACTGTCCACTTGGCCCCGGCACCGCGAGAAGCGCGCTCTGCGGCAAAGCGGCATGCCCGTCACGCGCGTTTCGTGCCTCCCTCCGAGCCACCCCAAGGGAGGCTGCGGCCCCCTCGAGGGACAGCTAACCTCAGTGGGCGCGGGAGGCGGTGCCCGGCGTGAACCGCTGACTGGCAAGGCCTGGCTGCCTCCCTGCGAAGCCGTTTGCCGGAGACGCAAAGTTTCCATGAAAATTGCGCCCCACGCGCACCGTGCCGTCCCCGCCGTCCTTGAGGAGTCGGAGCCGGCTTACCGACCCGTCCGACCATGAACGCACCACAAGTCTTCGACCCGCACGGCGCCGCCGCTGCCGCTGCCCTGGCCGCCGATCTCGAGCCGCGCTTGCGCGAAATTCCGTACAACTACACGTCGTTCTCGGACCGCGAGATCGTCATCCGCTTGCTGGGCGCCGAGGCGTGGCAAGTCCTCGACGAGCTGCGCAACGAGCGCCGCACGGGTCGCTCCGCGCGCATGCTGTACGAGGTGCTGGGCGATATTTGGGTGGTGCGCCGCAATCCTTACTTGCAGGACGACCTGCTCGATAACCCGAAGCGCCGCGCGTTGCTCATCGAAGCGCTCAACCACCGGCTCAACGAGATCGAGAAGCGTCGCCGTGCCGATCTGGTTGCGCACGGCGACGAAGCCGGCCAGGAGCGCGCGGCTCGGGTGGAAATGCTGGTGGCCGCGGCGCGGCGCGCTGTGGACGCGTTCGCTGCCGAATTTTCAGTCGTGGCCGATTTGCGCCGCCGCGCGCTGAAAGTGCTGGGCCGCTGCACGCAAAAGGACAACATCCGCTTCGACGGTCTCTCGCGCGTCTCGCATGTGACCGATGCGACGGACTGGCGCGTCGAATATCCGTTCGTCGTGCTGACGCCCGATACTGAAAACGAGATCGCGCGCCTCGTCAAAGCCTGTTTCGAGCTCGGTCTCACCGTCATTCCGCGCGGCGGCGGCACGGGCTACACGGGCGGCGTCGTGCCGCTCACGCCGTTTTCCGCTGTCATCAATACGGAAAAGCTCGAGCAATTGGGGGCGGTGGAACTGACCGATCTGCCCGGCCTCGAGCGCCAGATGCCGACGATCCTTTCGGGCGCGGGCGTCGTTACCCGGCGCGTCACCGATGCAGCTGAGGCGGCCGGCTATGTGTTCGCCGTCGATCCGACCTCGCTCGACGCCTCGTGCATCGGCGGCAACATCGCGATGAATGCGGGTGGCAAGAAAGCCGTGCTTTGGGGCACCGCGCTCGACAACCTCGCCTGGTGGCGCATGGTTGATCCGGACGGCAATTGGCTGGAGGTCACGCGTCTTTCGCACAACTTCGGCAAGATCCACGACGTCGAAATGGCCCGCTTCGAGCTCAGGTGGTTCGACGGCGAACACGCGCCCGGCGAACGGCTGTTGCGCACCGAGATGCTGGCCATTGAAGGCCGGCGCTTTCGCAAGGAGGGGCTCGGCAAGGACGTTACCGACAAGTTCCTCGCCGGTCTGCCGGGCGTGCAGAAGGAGGGCTGCGACGGGCTTATTACGTCGGCGCGCTGGGTGCTGCACAAGATGCCCGCACACACGCGCACCGTCTGCCTCGAGTTTTTTGGCCAGGCGCGCGAGTCGATTCCGAGCATCGTCGAAATCAAGAACTATTTGTTCGAGACAGCCAAGCGCGGCGGCGCGATTCTCGCGGGCCTTGAGCACCTGGACGAGCGGTATTTGCGCGCGGTCGGCTACGCGACGAAATCGAAGCGCAATGCGTTCCCCAAGATGGTGCTGATCGGCGACATCGTCGGCGACGACGCTGACGCCGTTGCGATGGCGACTTCCGAAGTCGTGCGCATGGCGAATGGCAAGAGCGGCGAGGGCTTCGTCGCCGTCAGCGCCGAGGCGCGCAAACGCTTTTGGCTCGACCGCAGCCGCACGGCCGCGATTGCCAAGCATACGAATGCGTTCAAGATCAACGAGGACGTCGTCATTCCGATCCATCGGATGGGCGAGTACACGGACGGCATCGAGCGCATCAACATCGAGTTGTCGATCAAGAACAAGCTGCAACTCGTCGATGCGCTGACAGCGTTTTTCCGAACGAGCAACCTGCCGCTCGGCAAGACCGACGACGCCAACGAGATTCCGAGCGCCGAGCTACTGGAAGACCGTGTCCAGCAAGCGCTGGATTTGCTTGAGCGCGTGCGTGCGCGCTGGACGTACCTGCGCGACAATCTCGACAGGCCGTTGCACGAGGCCCAGCACACGCTCGTCGGATTGGGCTACGAGGCGCTGGCTGAAAAGCTGGCGGATCGCGCAGATATGCAGCCCGACGCGACGGTATTTCACGTCACGCAGGACCGCACGGTGCGCGTATCGTGGAAGCAGGAGATTCGCGCCGAGCTGCGGCAGATCTTCAACGGCGGCGAATTCAAGCCGATCCTCGACGAAGCGCAGTCCATCCACAAAGGCGTACTGCGCGGGCGCGTTTTCGTGGCGCTGCACATGCACGCGGGCGACGGCAACGTTCACACGAACATCCCGGTGAACTCCGACAACTACGCGATGCTGCAGGATGCGCACGCGTCGGTGGCGCGAATCATGAAGCTCGCGCGTTCGCTCGACGGTGTGATTTCCGGCGAGCACGGCATCGGCATTACGAAGCTCGAGTTCTTGACCGAAGACGAGATCGCCGATTTTCGCGCGTACAAGCAGCGCGTCGATCCAGAGGGCCGTTTCAATAAGGGCAAGCTGTTCGCGGGCTCCGATTTGCGCAACGCCTATACGCCGAGCTTCGGTTTAATGGGCTACGAATCGCTGATCATGCAGCAATCCGACATCGGCGCGATCGCCGATTCAGTCAAGGACTGCCTGCGCTGCGGCAAGTGCAAACCCGTTTGCGCGACGCATGTGCCCCGCGCGAATCTGCTTTACAGCCCGCGCAACAAGATCCTGGCGACGTCGTTGCTCGTCGAAGCGTTTCTCTACGAGGAGCAGACGCGCCGCGGCGTGTCGATCAAGCACTGGGACGAGTTCAACGACGTGGCGGACCACTGCACGGTTTGCCACAAGTGCGCGACGCCATGCCCGGTGAAAATCGACTTCGGCGATGTGACGATGAACATGCGCAACTTGCTGCGCAAGATGGGCAAGAAAAAGTTCAACCCGGGTGCCGCCGCGGGCATGTTCTTCCTGAACGCGACGAACCCGCGCACGATCAATGTCGCGCGCACGGCGATGATGGGGATCGGCTACAAGGTGCAGCGTTTCGGCAACGACGTCCTTAAGCAATGGACGAAGAAGCAGACGGCGCATCCGCCCGCGACGACCGGCAAGCCGCCCGTCGTCGAGCAGGTGATTCACTTCGTCAACAAGAAGATGCCGGGCAACCTGCCGAAGAAGACGGCGCGCGCGCTGCTCGACATCGAAGACAACAAGATCGTGCCGATCATCCGCAATCCGAAGACGACCACGGTCGACTCCGAGGCGGTGTTTTACTTCCCAGGGTGCGGCTCCGAGCGCCTCTTTTCCCAAGTCGGGCTTGCCACGCAGGCGATGCTGTGGGAAGCGGGCGTACAGACAGTGCTGCCGCCGGGCTATTTGTGCTGTGGCTACCCGCAGCGCGGTGCCGGCCAGTACGACAAGGCGGAAAAGATCGTCACCGATAACCGCGTGCTTTTCCATCGCGTCGCCAACACGCTCAACTACCTCGATATCAAGACGGTCGTCGTTTCGTGCGGCACTTGCTACGACCAACTTGCAGGGTATGAATTCGACAAGATCTTCCCGGGCTGCCGCATCATCGACATCCACGAGTTCTTGCTCGAGAAGGGCTTGAAGCTCGACGGCGTGACGGGTACCCGGTACATGTATCACGACCCCTGCCATACGCCGATCAAGACGATGGACCCTGTCAAGCTCGTCAATGAGCTGATGGGCAGCGAGAACGACGGCTACAAGATCGAGAAGAACGACCGCTGCTGTGGTGAGTCCGGCACGTTGGCCGTCACCCGTCCCGACATCTCGACGCAGATCCGTTTCCGCAAGGAAGAAGAGATGAAGAAGGGGGCGGCGAAGCTGCGCGCGTTGCCGATCGTCGATGCCGCGGGCGCCAACGGTGCGGGTACGAACGGCGCGGCCGTCAAAATTCTGACAAGCTGCCCGTCTTGCCTGCAGGGCCTCTCGCGCTATAACGAGGACGCTGACGTCACGGCAGATTACATCGTCGTCGAGATCGCGCGTAAGTTGCTCGGGGAAGACTGGATGGCCCACTACGTGCGGCTGGCTAACGAGGGCGGCATCGAGCGCGTGCTGGTCTGATGGACACAGCGCGCCTCGGAGGACTATTTGCCGATGCGGCAATTTCATAAAACGACGCGAGATGACAACGATGGACTGTGTATTCTGTCGTGATGACGGCGGGGAAGTGCTCTGGCAGGACGACCACATGCGCGTCGTCCTCGCACCCGAGCCGGACTATCCAGGCTTTTGCCGCGTGATCTGGCACACGCACGTCGCCGAGTTCTCGGATTTACCTGCCGCCGAGCGTGATCGGTTGATGCGCGTGGTGGGGGCTGTCGAACGCGCCCAACGGACCGTCATGCAGCCCGTAAAGGTCAATCTGGCCAGCTTTGGTAACCAAGTGCCGCATCTGCATTGGCACGTGATTCCGCGTTATTCGAACGACGCACATTTTCCCCTGCCCGTCTGGGCGCCGCGCCAGCGCGGCGTTTCCGAGGCATTGCTGTCGTCGCGGCGCGCGCAGGCGACACTTTTGGGCGACGCTGTCCGTCGCGAAATTGGACGGGCTTTTGTCTGAACGCGCGCGCTGCTACAACCTATATCGAGAAAAGAGATGAGCGGACTGAGTCCCGATACGCCTGTCCCAACGGGCGTCGTCGTGCATGCCAAATCACGCGTGCTTGAGTTGCAATACGCCGATGGCAACAGCTATCGCGTGCCGTTCGAGCTGTTGCGCGTCTATTCACCCTCGGCGGAGGTGCAGGGACACGGGCCGGGGCAGGAGACGCTGCAAACGGGCAAGCGCGATGTGACGATCGTAGCGGTGGAGCCTGTTGGCAATTACGCGCTGCAACCGACCTTTTCTGACGGTCATTCGACCGGCCTCTATTCGTGGGACAAGCTGTACGAACTGGCAACTTGCCAGGACGCGCTGTGGCGCGAATATATCGACAAGCTGAACGCGGCCGGCGTCGACCGCGATGCGCCCATGAGCGCACCCGGCGCGTCGCATGGCCATTGCCACCACTGAAAATCGGAGCAGATCGCACACCGTCGCGGCCCCGCCGCATCAGCATCCATTGAACAAAAAAGCGGAGGACTCAAGCGATGACCCAAACTCACTTCGGTTTCGAGACGGTCGACGAAGAGCAAAAAGCCAAGAAGGTGGCGGGCGTATTCCACTCGGTGGCGCAGAACTACGACCTCATGAACGACATGATGTCGGGGGGGCTGCATCGAATATGGAAGCAGTTCACGATCGCGCAGGCGGGCGTGCGGCCGGGCTTCAAGGTGCTCGATATCGCCGGCGGCACGGGCGACTTGACCAAGGCCTTCGCCAAGCAGGCGGGGCCTGCCGGCGAGGTCTGGTTGACCGACATCAACGAATCGATGCTGCGCGTGGGACGCGATCGGCTGATCGACAGCGGCGTCATCACCCCGGCGCTATTGTGTGATGCAGAAAAGATTCCGTTTCCCGATCACTACTTCAACGTGGTGACGGTCGCCTTTGGTTTGCGCAACATGACGCACAAGGACGTCGCGCTCTCGGAAATGCGGCGCGTGCTGAAGCCGGGCGGGCGAGTGCTCGTGCTCGAGTTCTCGAAGGTCTGGGAGCCGCTGCGCAAAGCCTATGACGTTTACTCCTTCAAGGTCCTTCCTTGGTTGGGCCAGAAATTTGCGCAGGATGCAGAGAGCTACCGTTATCTCGCCGAATCGATCCGGATGCATCCGGATCAGGACACCTTGAAAACGATGATGGAACAAGCTGGCCTCGATGCTGTCAAATATTACAATTTGTCAGCTGGCGTGGTAGCCTTGCATGTCGCAACGAAGTATTAGCGACATCACATCATTGTTTCCAAAGGAGATTTTAAGATGAGCGATTCGCTCGCCGTACCTTGCAATAAGCTTTCCAGTTCGCTGGTGAAGCGAATCGGGCAGGCAGCTATCGTCGTCTTGATTGCGGCGAGTGCCGTGGCGTCGCTCGATGCCGATGCGAAGCGGCTCGGCGGCGGTCGCTCCATGGGGCGACAGGCGCAGACAACGCAGAGCGCACCCGCTACGCCGCCGGCGCAGCAACCGATGCAGCAATCGGTTCAGCCGTCGCCCTCGCAGGCGGCGCGCGGGCAGGCCGCCCCGGCTCCCGCTGCTGCTTCACGTTCGCGCTGGCTCGGGCCGATCGCCGGTCTCGCGGCGGGGCTCGGCATCGCCGCGCTGCTGTCGCATTTCGGCCTTGGGGAGGCCTTCGCGGCCATGCTGGCGAATGCCATCATCATCGCGCTCGTGGCGTTCGCCGTGATTTGGCTGGTGCGCAAGCTGACTTCGCGTGGCCGGCGCGATACGACACCTGCCTATGGCGCGGCAGGAGCCGGCACCGCGACGAGCATGAGTGGCACTCGCTTTGACTCCACCTCCTTTAACTCGCCACCGTTCGGTAATAACCGGACGCAGGCGGGCGGCTACGCCACGCGCGAAGGTGGGGCAAGCTCGTCCGCGCAGGTTGGCTCATCGCAGGCATTGCCCGCGAATTTCGATGCCGAGGCGTTTCTGCATCACGCCAAACTGAACTTCGCACGCCTGCAGCAGTCGTGGGATGACGGCAATCTTGCTGAATTGCGGGAGCTTACGACGCCGGACATGTTTGCCCTGCTCAAGGCTGACATCGATGCGCGGGCTGGCCAAGCGAACCGGACTGATATCGTCCAGCTCCATGCCGACATGCTCGGCCTTGAAGATAGGGGCACTGAGTATCTCGCAAGCGTGCGCTTTACCGGGCTCCTCCGTGAGACGGTAGGCGGCTCGGCGGAGCCGTTCTCCGAGGTCTGGAACCTATCGAAGGCGGCTCGCCCTGGTGAGGGGTGGCTGCTGGCCGGCATCGAGCAAGGCGAAGTTACGCATCACTGAGCGGACCTGATTTGCGGCTCTGGCTTGCCGCGGGCGCGCTGCCTGCTCGTCGCTCCAGGGCTGCATCCCGCCGCACCTTCGCCGTCGTGCTGCATGTGGTGTCTGCCGCAAGCAGTACATGTGCGAACGGGCGGTACAATAGTGGCCCGCGCAGGCCGTTGCCTGCGCGGGTTTTTTATTTCGCGCTCGATGATTCTCGCCGCTAAACCGCTCGCCGCCGTCGTTAATCACCTGCTGGCCAGGGAAGCCTGGGCACGGGAACGCCTCGCGCCCTATTCCGGCAAGACGGCGCGGCTCGTGCTCTCGTCGGTCGCAATGTTGGTTGCCGTCGAGCCCGACGGCTATCTGAGCGCGATCGACGAAGCAAACGCGCCGCACCCCGACGTGACGATCGCGCTGCCGCCCGATGCGGTGGCGGCCTTCCTGCAAGGTGGCCAAACCGCCGTGATGAAGCATGTGAAGATCGAGGGCGACGCCGAATTTGCGACGTTGCTTGCCAAGCTGGCTGAGCACTTGCGCTGGGAGCCCGAAGAGGATCTCGCCAAGCTGATCGGCGATGCGCCGGCCTATCGGATCGGTGCGTTCGCGCGCCTAGCGCGCGAACAGGCGGCGCGTGCTGGGCGCAATCTGCGCGACACCGCTGCCGAGTATCTGCTCGACGAAAAGCCACAACTCGTGCGCCGTGCGTCGCTCGACCTTTTCAATGCGGAGCTTGCGCGCGCGCGCGACGCACTCGCTCGGCTGGAAAAGCGCATCGAGCGCCTCGATCGCTCGGGGCAGGGCGACAACTATAGCGCCCGCGGCATTCGCTAGCCGTCAGTAACGGGGTCCTTCCTCCATGCGTCTTCTGCGTTTTATCAAAATCGTCTTCACCGTCATCCGCTTCGGTCTCGACGAGATGATGCTGAGCCGCATCAATGACCGCCGCGTGCGGCTGCTTTTGCGTATCGGTACGATCGGCCGCCGGTTCAAGTCGCCGCCGGCCGTGCGGCTGCGCCTTGCGCTGGAAAGCCTGGGCCCGATTTTCGTCAAGTTTGGTCAGGTGCTGTCGACACGTCGCGATCTGCTTACCCCGGATGTAGCGGTGGAACTCGCGAAGTTGCAGGATCAGGTGCCGCCGTTCGATTCGGCCGTGGCGATCGACATCATCGAAAAGTCGCTTGGCGCGAGTGTCGATTCGCTGTTCGACGACTTCGAACGCATCCCCGTCGCCAGCGCTTCCATCGCTCAGGTGCACTTCGCCAAGGTCAAGTCTGGGGCGCATGCCGGCAAGCCGGTTGCGATCAAAGTGTTGCGGCCCAATATGCTGCCCGTGATCGACTCCGATCTGGCGTTGTTGCGCGATATTGCTGTCTGGGCCGAGCGCCTTTGGGCCGACGGCAAGCGCCTGAAGCCGCGGGAGGTCGTTGCCGAGTTCGATAAATACCTGCACGACGAGCTTGACCTCGTGCGCGAGGCGGCCAATGCCAGCCAACTGCGGCGCAATTTTGCCGGCCACGATCTGCTTCTCGTGCCTGAGATGTACTGGGAGTTCTGTACGCCGAACGTGCTCGTCATGCAGCGCATGGTCGGGGTGCCGATCAGCCAGGTCGAGACGCTGCGCGAAGCAGGGGTCGACATTCCCAAGCTCGCGCGCGAGGGTGTCGAAATTTTCTTCACGCAAGTTTTTCGCGACGGGTTCTTTCACGCCGACATGCACCCGGGCAATATCCAAGTCAGCCTCGATCCGGAGCATTTCGGCCGCTATATAGCGCTCGATTTCGGCATCATCGGCGCGCTTTCCGATTTCGACAAAAACTATCTCGCGCAGAACTTCCTTGCCTTTTTCAAGCGCGACTACCATCGCGTCGCCATGTTGCATTTGGAGTCCGGTTGGGTACCGTCGACGACTCGCGTCGAGGAACTCGAAAGCGCAATTCGTGCCGTCTGCGAGCCGTACTTCGATCGCGCGCTCAAGGATATTTCGCTCGGCCAGGTGTTGATGCGGCTTTTTTCGACCTCGCGGCGATTCAATGTCGAAATCCAGCCGCAGCTCGTGCTGCTGCAAAAGACCATGTTGAACGTCGAGGGTCTCGGGCGTTCGCTCGATCCGGAGCTCGACCTCTGGAAGACGGCAAAGCCCTATCTGGAACGATGGATGAGCGAGCAGATCGGCCTGCGTGGCTGGTATGAGCGGCTCATCGTCGAGGCGCCGCAGTGGAGCAAGACACTGCCGCAGTTGCCGCGTCTCATGCATAAGGTGCTTGCGGAGACGCAAGACCACCCGCGCGGTGGGTCTAACGAGGCCGTCATGCAGATGCTGCTGGCCGAGCAACGCCGCACGAACCGGCTGCTGCAAGCGCTGGTGCTGTTCGGGTTGGCGGTTGGCGTCGGCGCTGTTGTCGCGCGATTCTGGCTCGTACTCGCGTACGGGACTTGAATCATAGTGCGGCGGCGCATTGCCGGTGGGCGACTGCGTCAGGTGACGTTGGCCGCGTTGTGACGCAACTTCGCGCAAAGTGCGCGGTGGAGCTTGGAGGAAGGGTGATGAACGAGCCGACCAAGAAGGGTTCCGCTGCAGCGAGTGAGTCGTCGGAGCTTCGGAAGCCGTCGCCTGCCGATGCACCTTTGTCAACACGTGATTCCGGAACGCCCGAGTTCTGGGACGAGCATTTCCGGCAGAAGCACACGCCCTGGGATCGAGGCGGCGTGCAAGGCGCTTTTCGCAGGTTCGCGTCGCGCACGCAAAGACGGCCTGTCCTGATTCCCGGTTGTGGCAGCGCGCACGAGGCGCTGTGGCTTGCGCAAAACGGTTGGACTGTGAGGGCGATCGACTTTTCGATGGCCGCTGTCGCGGCGGCGCGCGATCAGCTTGGCGCATTGGCGCCGTTGGTCGAGCAGGCGGATTTCTTCACTTATCGGCCGCCATTCGACCCTGGATGGATTTACGAGCGGGCGTTCTTCTGTGCATTGCCGCCCGCGCGCCGGCGTGAGTATGTGGCGCGCATGGCGGATTTGCTGGTGCCGGGTGGGCTCCTTGCCGGGTTTTTCTATTTTGGTGAGGCTGACAAGGGGCCTCCGTTCGGGATCGCGCGCCCCGAGCTTGCAGCGCTTTGTGCCCCGTACTTCGACCTCATCGAAGACGAGGCCGTCGACGATTCGCTGCCCGTTTTCGCAGGGCGTGAACGCTGGCTGACATGGTGCCGCCGCTAGCGGGGCCAATCTCATCAGGATCAGTCGGCGGCCAAATGCGGATGTTGAACTGCTGCCGGACGCCTCCCTCCGGATAAACCGGTTCGAAAGACGTTTAGAGCCGGTTTGTCTTGCAATTGCGCCGTCGACATAAGCTGCGCATCGCCGCGAGTGTCATCGGCAACGAGACTCGACTGTGACGGCCCAGCTCTCTATTTCGAGAGAGCCACCCGCATCAGTCGATGCCTCACCGCCTGAGCAATCCGGGCTGCGGCCGATTACGGCTATAATTCAGCGTTTTTTAGGCTTTGTGCCGTTTTCGTTGGAATTGTCGGGAAAGGAATCATGCCGATCTACGCTTATCGTTGCGAATCGTGCGGCTTTGCGAAAGACGTACTTCAGAAGATTAGCGATGCGCCGCTGACAAAATGCCCCGAATGCCAGGGCGACACGTTTCGCAAGCAGGTTACGGCCGCGGGCTTTCAATTAAAGGGTTCTGGCTGGTACGTCACCGATTTCCGTGGTGGGTCCAATGGCGGCGGTGCCAATAGCGGCGGTGCGGCCGCCACGGCAACCGGCAAGAAGGAAACCGGCGAGTCGAAACCGTCGTCGGCGACCGAGACGTCCACGAGCACGGCCAGCTCGACGCCGGCTGCGACGACAAGCTCATCCGACGCATAAGCGCGCAGCTCTGGGACCTGGCGGCCGGCACGTCGGCGAGTACCTCCTGCGGACGCCATTATGGGTCGCCCCGCTAGAGCGCGCGAGCAGCCACGCCAAACTTTTCTTGCGGTTTTCTGGCGGTACACATGAAGAAGACGACGCTCAAATCCGTGTTCCTCACCGGTCTGCTTGTAATCGTGCCCCTGGCCGTCACGCTCTGGGTGCTGGGGCTCATTATCGGTACGATGGACCAGACGCTGCTGTTGCTGCCGGCTTCCTGGCAGCCCGAGAAGCTTGTCGGGTTTCATCTTCCCGGGGTCGGCGCGCTGCTGACGCTCGCCTTCGTCTTCGTGGTCGGCCTTTTCACGCAGAACTTCATCGGCCAGAAGCTCGTCACGTGGTGGGATGCCATCGTGCGGCACATTCCGATCGTCGGGCCGCTCTATACGAGTGTGAAGCAGGTGTCCGACACGCTGTTCTCCAGCAACGGCAATGCGTTTCGCAAGGCGCTACTGATCGAGTACCCGCGGCGGGGCTCATACACGATCGGGTTTCTGACGGGGGTGCCGGGTGGCGACGTCGTCAATCATCTGCAGGAAGATTGCGTGAGTGTCTACGTGCCGACGACGCCGAACCCGACATCGGGCTTCTTCCTGATGGTGCCGAAAAGCGAGGTGATCGAGCTCGACATGACTGTCGATGCCGCCCTCAAGTACATCGTCTCGATGGGCGTGGTCGCCCCGGCGCCGCCGCTTCCGGTCACACCGGCGCGGCACCCCGTCGAGCCGCCTCTTTAATGCCGAGCGCGCCGTTAGGCGTTTCGCTCATTCATGCAAACGATAGACGAACATCATGTCGATGAGATCTGAATACTGCGGTCTGGTGACCGAACACCTGCTGGGCCAAACCGTCGCGCTGTGCGGATGGGTGCAACGCCGGCGCGACCATGGCGGCGTCATCTTCATCGACTTGCGCGATCGCGAGGGGCTTGTGCAGGTCGTGTGCGATCCGGATCGGCCCGAGATGTTCAGGATGGCTGAGGGCGTGCGCAACGAGTTTTGCGTTCGCGTGGTGGGCGTTGTGCGCAACCGTCCGGAAGGCACGATCAACGCGGGCCTGAAAAGCGGCAAGATCGAGGTTCTGTGCCATGAACTGACGGTGCTCAATGCATCCGTCACGCCGCCGTTCCAGCTGGACGACGACAATCTCTCCGAGACGACGCGCCTCACGCACCGGGTGCTCGATTTGCGCCGCCCCCAGATGCAGCACAACCTGCGTTTGCGTTATCGCGTCGCGATGGAAGTTCGCAAATACCTGGACGCACAGGGCTTCATCGACATCGAAACGCCGATGCTCACCAAGAGCACGCCTGAGGGCGCACGCGACTATCTCGTGCCGTCACGCGTCAACGCGGGGCAGTTCTTTGCTCTGCCGCAGTCGCCGCAGCTGTTCAAGCAACTGTTGATGGTGGCGAACTTCGATCGCTACTACCAGATCGTGAAGTGCTTCCGCGACGAAGACCTGCGCGCGGATCGCCAGCCGGAGTTCACGCAGATCGATTGCGAGACGTCGTTCCTCTCCGAGCAGGAGATTCGCGATCTCTTCGAAAAGATGATCCGGCATGTTTTCAAGGAAACGATCGACGTATCGCTCGACGAGACGTTCCCGGTCATGCAATACGCCGAGGCCATGGCGCGGTTCGGATCGGACAAGCCTGACCTGCGCGTGAAGCTCGAATTCACTGAGCTCACCGATGCGATGAAGGATGTCGAGTTCAAGGTTTTCAGCACACCGGCCAATGCGAAGGATGGCCGTGTCGCGGCCTTGCGCGTGCCGAAGGGCGGCGAGCTCACGCGCGGCGATATCGACGGTTACACCGAGTTCGTGCGGATCTACGGGGCGAAGGGTCTCGCCTGGATCAAGGTCAACGAAGTTGCCAAGGGACGTGACGGTCTGCAAAGCCCGATCGTCAAGAACCTTCACGATGCCGCTATTGCTGCGATTCTCGAGCGCACGGGCGCGCAGGACGGCGACATCATCTTCTTTGCAGCGGATCGCTTGAAGGTCGTCAACGACAGCCTTGGCGCGCTGCGTCTGAAGATCGGCCATTCGGAATTCGGCAAGGCGAACGGCCTGGTCGAGCAGGGCTGGAAGCCGCTTTGGGTCGTCGATTTCCCGATGTTCGAGTACGACGAGGAAGAAGCGCGCTACGTGGCGGCGCACCACCCGTTCACGAGCCCGAAGGACGAACACCTCGAGTACCTCGAAACCGATCCGGGCCGTTGCTTGGCGAAGGCCTACGACATGGTGCTGAACGGTTGGGAAATCGGTGGCGGCTCAGTGCGGATTTATCGCGAGGACGTCCAAAGCAAGGTGTTCCGTGCATTGAACATCGGGCCCGAGGAGGCGCGCAACAAGTTTGGCTTCCTGCTCGATGCACTGCAGTATGGTGCGCCCCCGCACGGCGGCATTGCGTTTGGTCTTGACCGCATCGTCACGATGATGGCGCGTGCCGATTCGATCCGCGACGTGATCGCGTTCCCGAAGACGCAGCGTGCACAGTGTCTGCTGACGCAAGCGCCGAGCGCCGTCGATGAGCGTCAGATGCGCGAGTTGCACATCCGTCTGCGGCAGCCGGAGCAGCCGAAGGCGTGAGCAACGCTTGAGGCGGCCGAAGCCGTCCTGTTGAAATGAAGAAAGGCGCATACGCGCCTTTTTTCATCTCGGAGCAGAAGGGTTGAAGAACCATGCAAAAGCCACTGAAAATTCCGGAGTCTGTCCTCGTCGTCATCTATACGCCCGAGCTTGACGTGCTCGTCATCGAGCGTGCCGACCGCCCTGCCTTCTGGCAATCGGTGACGGGCTCGAAGGACCATATCGACGAGCCGCTCGCCGTGACGGCCGCCCGAGAAGTGGCGGAGGAGACCGGCATCGTCGTTGGGGGGGACGATGTTCCGGAGACGGCTCTCATCGATTGGCGCGAGCAGATCGAGTATGAGATCTATCCGGTCTGGCGTCATCGCTACGCGCAAGGGGTCACACGTAACGTGGAGCACTGGTTCGGCCTCGAGGTGCCGTACCGGATGGACGTCCAGCTCGCACCACGCGAGCACACTGCCTACCTCTGGCTTCCCTACGAGCAAGCCGCCGCGCGCTGCTTTTCCTTGTCCAACCGGGACGCAATCCTGCAGTTGCCAAACCGCCTTCGCGCGCCGGGCGAATGAGCCGGCGTCGCACGCCTCGAATCGAGCAGGTCGGGGCACTTGCTTTCGTTGCGCGGGCAACCTCGTCAATCGGCGCATGTTCGATGAGGCGACCTCGTCGTAATGGGTCGCGCCTGCAATGAGATTCGCGCCGCCAACCCTGACTTCACGCTAGGACGCAAGCTCCGGCGATGGGGCGTCGCTGCCCGCGCGGCGACATAAAGGTGCGAGTGCTCGCCGGCCGCGAGGCGTTTGCGTGCCTCGATCACGCTGTGCGCCGCGTTTGACGGCCGCCTTGCGCTTCGACGAATACGAAAGAACGATGCCGTCACGGCGGGTATGGGCGTGGAGCTGATGAACTGGGCGGCGTGCCTGATTTGCCGCGCGGCCATGAAGATGCTCACTGTCGGCGGTTACGATTGGCCCGTGGACTTCCCGCCTCATGGTCGAGGTGGCGAATGGCCTTCAAAAAGCTCACCCCGGCTTCAACAAAGCGGTGCCGGGCGCCTCGCTGAAAGACGCCCGGTTAGACATCGGTTTCTAATAAATTTCTTGTCTCGGCGACGGCCGAGTTCAATAATAGTACGGCCGTTCGATTTTTGTTCGGTCATACGGGAACGGTATCAGCCCATGCGAAAAGGTGAACAGACGCGCGCCGCAATCCTCGATGCTGCGCTCGAATTAGCGAGCCGAAACGGGCTCGAGGGTCTGACGATTGGCCTTTTGGCCGAGCGGATGCAGATGAGCAAGAGCGGCGTGTTTGCGCACTTTGGCTCGCGCGAAGACTTGCAGGTGGAAGTGGTGCGCGAGTATCACCGCCGGTTCGAGGAGGAGGTGTTCGTTCCGAGTCTGCGCGAGCCACGCGGACTGCCGCGTTTGCGCGCGATGCTGCGCCGCTGGATCGAGAAGCGCATCCAGGAAGTCATGACGGGATGCATCTATATCAGTGGTGCCGTCGAGTATGACGACCGGGGCGACAACCCGGTGCGCGAGCAGTTGGTGGCAAGCGTTTCCACTTGGCGCGCGGCGCTTCTGCGCGCGATCGCGCAGGCGGTTCACGAGGGGCACCTGCGCCCGGATACCGATCCGGAATTGATGTTGTTTGAGCTCTACAGCTTGACGCTCGGCCTGCATCACGACGCGCGGTTTTTGCATTTGCCCGATGCCGTGCGTCTCACGTGGGCTGCGCTGGAAAAGACAATCGATTCTTATCAAACCGAAAACCGTTAGCGGGGCGGGCAGCCAGCCTGAGGCGTTTCGCCGATGCCGTTGCAATCTTTGGGAGCTTAAGTCATGGGTCAGTACACCGCGCCGATGCGCGACATCCAATTCGTCCTGCACGAGTTGCTCGACGTCGAAGCTGAGCTCAAGGGCATGAGTCAGCATGCCGATCTCGACGCCGATACGATCAATCAGGTCATCGAGGAAGCCGGCAAGTTCTGCGCGGAGGTCGTGTTTCCGCTCAATCAGAGTGGAGACGAGGAGGGGTGCACATACGAAGGCGAGGGAATCGTCAGGACACCTAAGGGTTTCAAGGAAGCGTATCGGCAGTACGTCGAAGCGGGGTGGCCCGCGCTTGCTTGCGATCCCGAATACGGTGGCCAGGGTTTGCCCGCATTCGTCAACAACGTGCTCTACGAGATGCTGAACTCGGCGAATCAGGCGTGGACCATGTATCCGGGGCTTTCGCACGGTGCTTATGAGTGTCTCCATGCGCATGGCACGCCCGAGCAGCGCAAGGTCTACCTGCCGAAACTTGTCGCCGGCACCTGGACCGGCACGATGTGCCTGACGGAACCCCACTGCGGCACGGACCTTGGCATCCTGCGCACCACGGCGGAATCGAATGGCGACGGCTCGTACGCCCTGTCCGGCACCAAGATTTTCATCTCGAGCGGCGAGCACGATCTGGCAGACAACATCGTTCACCTCGTTCTTGCGAGGCTGCCCGATGCGCCGGCGGGCACGAAGGGCATTTCACTGTTCGTCGTGCCGAAGTTCATTCCGACTGAAGCGGGCGAGCCGGGTGAGCGCAACGCCATCTTCTGCGGCTCCATCGAGCACAAGATGGGCATCCACGGCAACGCGACTTGCGTGATGAATCTCGACGGCGCCCGCGGCTGGCTCGTCGGCGAGGCGAACCGTGGGCTGCAGGCGATGTTCGTGATGATGAACGCGGCGCGCCTCGGCGTCGCGATGCAGGGCGTAGGCCTCACGGAAGTCGCCTATCAGAACTCGCTCGCTTATGCGAAGGAGCGCGTGCAGATGCGCTCGCTGACAGGCCCGAAAGCGCCGGATAAGCCGGCCGATCCGATCATCGTTCACCCGGACGTGCGGCGCCTCCTGCTCACGCAGAAGGCCTATGCCGAGGGCGCGCGCGCGTTTTCCTATTGGGCTGCATTGCAGATCGATCGCGAGCTTTCTCACGAAAGCGAAGCCGTGCGCAGGGAAGCGGCCGATCTCGTCGCATTGCTGACGCCGGTGCTCAAAGCCTTCCTGACGGACAACGCCTTTGAATGCACGAATCATGCGCTGCAAGTGTACGGCGGTCATGGCTACATTGCCGAATGGGGCGTCGAGCAATATGTGCGCGATGCGCGCATCAACATGATCTACGAAGGTACGAATGCCGTGCAGGCGCTCGATCTGCTCGGCCGCAAAGTGCTGTCCGATATGGGCGCAAAGCTGAAGAAGTTCGGCAAGCTCGTGACGGACTTTATCGAGCAGGAGGGCGTGAAGCCCGAGATGCAGGAGTTCGTCAACCCTCTCGCCGACATTGGCGAGAAGGTGCAGAAGCTGACGATGGAAATTGGCATGAAGGCCATGCAAAACCCCGACGAAGTCGGTGCGGCCGCCGTGCCCTATTTGCGTACCGTAGGCCATCTCGTCTTCTCGTATTTCTGGGCACGCATGGCACGTATCGCGCTCGACAAACAAGCGTCGGGTGATCCGTTCTACCAGTCGAAGCTCGCCACGGCGCGTTTTTACTTCGCGAAGCTGTTGCCCGAGACGGCCGCGACCATTCGCATGGCACGCGCGGGTGCGAAGCCGCTGATGGAGATGGATGAAGCATTGTTCTGAGCGACGCCCAAGCGAGGCCCGCCGCACGATCGACCGAATGGCGACGGCGCCCGCATTCTTCAGACGACCGTCGCTCGGAGCGCGTCCGTTCGCAACCGGACGCGCGACGAGCCGGACAGCATGACTCCCACGGAGAATAGACGTGAGCAATCTGATCATTCGCAAGGTGGCCGTGCTCGGCGCCGGCGTGATGGGCGCGCAAATCGCCGCGCACCTCGTCAACGCCAAGGTGCCGGTGCTGCTCTTCGACTTGCCGGCCAAGGAAGGTCCGAAAAACGCCATCGCGGCAAAGGCGATCGAGAATCTGAAGAAGCTATCGCCGGCCCCGCTTGGCGTAAAGGACGACGCGCGCTACATCGAGCCCGCGAACTACGAGGACGATATCGCGCGGCTTGCCGAATGCGATCTTGTCATCGAGGCGATCGCCGAGCGCATGGACTGGAAGCATGACCTCTACCAGAAGGTTGCGCCGCATCTCGCTGCCCACGCGATCTTTGCGACGAATACGTCGGGTCTTTCAATTACTCAGTTGTCCGAAGGATTTCCGGATGAGCTGAAGTCGCGCTTTTGCGGCGTGCATTTCTTCAATCCGCCGCGCTATATGCATCTCGTCGAGCTGATTCCGACGACTACCACCCACGCGCAAATCTTGGACGATCTCGAAACGTTCCTGACGAGCGCCGTCGGCAAGGGTGTCGTGCGCGCAAAGGACACACCGAACTTCATCGCGAACCGAGTCGGCATCTTTTCGATCCTGGCCGTTATGAAGGAGGCCGAGAAGTACGGGCTGCGCTTCGATGAAGTCGACGATTTGACGGGCGTACGCCTTGGCCGCGCCAAATCGGCGACGTTCCGCACAGCTGATGTGGTCGGCCTCGACACCATGGCGCACGTCATCAAGACGATGCAGGACAACCTCGCCGACGATCCGTTCTTCCCCGTGTATGAGACGCCCGCCGTACTGGCCTCGCTCGTGCAAAAGGGTGCGCTCGGCCAGAAGACCGGCGGCGGCTTCTACCGCAAGGAAGGCAAGGCAATCAAGGTGCTCGCCCCGACGTCGAGCGAGTACGTCGAAAGCGGTGCGAAGGTCGATGAGCTCGTTGGCCGCATCCTGAAGCGCCCGCCGGCTGAGCGCCTGAAGCTGCTGCGCGAAACGGAGCACCCGCAAGCGCAATTCCTCTGGGCCATTTTCCGCGACGTCTTCCATTACATTGCCGTGCATCTCGAGTCGATCGCCGACAACGCACGCGATGTCGATCTCGCAATACGGTGGGGCTTTGGCTGGAGCGAAGGACCCTTCGAAGGATGGCAGGCCGCAGGCTGGAAGCAGGTGGCCGAATGGGTGCGTGACGATATCGAGGCGGGCAAGGCGCTATCGAATGCGCCGCTGCCTGCGTGGGTGTTCGAGGGCGAGGTAGCAAAGAAGGGCGGGGTTCATACGGACGAAGGGTCGTGGTCGCCGGCAGCGAGCGCGTTCGTGCCGCGCTCGAGCCTGCGCGTCTACGAAAAGCAAGTTTTCCGTGCACCGCTCGTCGGCGAGACGGGGCGCAATCCCAGAGCCTTCGGCAAGACGCTGATCGAGAACGATGTGCTGCGCGCGTGGGTCGACGATCGTGCCGGCGAGGGTGATGTCGTGATCGTCTCGTTCAAAAGCAAGATGAACACGATGGGGCCGAGCCTTCTCGACAGCCTGACGCAAGCCATCGATCTCGCGGAGCGCGATTACAAGGCGGTCGTGATCTGGCAACCGACGTCGCTGACACTCGGCACGCCGGGCGGTCCGTTCTCAGCTGGCGCCAATCTCGAAGAAGCCATGCCCGCGTTCATGATGGGCGGCGCGAAGGGTATCGGACCGTTCGTCGAGAAGTTCCAGCAGACGATGATGCGTGTCAAATATGCGAACGTGCCTGTTGTTACGGCGGTGTCGGGCATTGCGCTCGGTGGCGGCTGCGAGCTCATGCTCCATAGCGCCAAGCGTGTCACGCACGTCGAAAGCTATATTGGCTTGGTGGAAATCGGTGTCGGTCTGCTGCCGGCCGGCGGTGGCTTGAAGGAAGCGGCGTTGCGCGCGGCCGAGGTTGCTGACGCCGTCGGGGCATCGAACGGCGAGCTGCTCAAGTTTCTGACGAAGCCGTTCGAAAACGCGGCGATGGCGAAAGTCTCGGGCTCCGCGCACGAAGCGCGTGCGATGGGCTATTTGAAACCATCGGACACCGTCGTCTTCAACGTGTTCGAGCTGCTCCATACGGCGAAGAAAGAAGCGCGCGCACTGGCCGAAGCGGGCTATCGTCCCCCGCTGCGCGCGTCGGGCATTCGTGTCGCGGGGCGCTCGGCGATCTCCACGATCAAGGCGCAACTCGTCAATATGCGCGACGGCAACTTTATCAGCGCTCACGATTACCTCATCGCTTCGCGTATCGCCGAGGTCATCTGCGGTGGCGATGTGGAGGCGGGCAGCCTCGTCGACGAGACGTGGCTCCTCGCCCTCGAGCGTCGCGCATTCGTCGAGTTGCTTGGCACGCAAAAGACGCAGGAGCGAATCATGGGCCTGCTGCAAACCGGCAAGCCCGTACGCAACTAACACTCGCCCTCGTATCGAGGGGCAAGGACGCGCCGGAAGCACCGTAAGCACGGGCAGGCGCTCCTTGCGAAGGCACTTGCATTCAGGAGCTGCATATGAGCAAACAGCTGCAAGACGCATACATCATCGCCGCGAGTCGCACGCCGATCGGCAAGGCGCCACGCGGCGCGTTCAAAAACACGCGCCCGGACGAGTTGCTCGTCCACGCTATTCGGTCGGCCGTCGCCCAGGTGCCGGCACTCGATACGACGGTCATCGAGGATGCGATCGTCGGCTGCGCCATCCCTGAGGCTGAGCAAGGGCTCAACGTCGCGCGCATCGGTGCGCTCTTGGCGGGCTTGCCGCAGTCGGTCGGCGGTGTGACGGTCAACCGCTTCTGCGCATCGGGTGTGACTGCGCTCGCGATGGCGGCCGATCGCATCCGCGTCGGTGAGGCCGATGCCATGATCGCAGGCGGCTGCGAATCGATGAGCATGGTGCCGATGATGGGCAACACACCATCGATGTCGCCGCACATCTTCGAGCGCGATGAAAACTACGGGATCGCCTACGGAATGGGGCTGACGGCTGAGCGTGTCGCCGAGCGCTGGAAGGTGAGCCGCGACGATCAGGACCGCTTCTCCCTCGAATCGCACGAGAAGGCCATCGCGGCGCAAAAGGCGGGCGAGTTCAAAGACGAAATCGCGCCGCTTGCGATCGTGGAACGCTTTCCCGATCTGGCCACGGGCGAGGTGTCCGTAGGCAAGCGCGAACTTGCGCTAGACGAAGGGCCGCGGCGCGATGCATCGCTCGAAGGGCTTCAGAAGCTCAAGCCCGTCTTCATGAACAAGGGGACCGTCACCGCCGGCAACAGCTCGCAAATGTCGGACGGCGCAGGTGCGCTTATCGTCGTCTCCGAAAAGATCCTCAAGCAGTTCAACCTGACGCCGCTTGCGCGTTTTGTCAGCTTCGCAGTGCGCGGCGTGCCGCCGGAAGTCATGGGGATCGGGCCGAAAGAAGCCATTCCTGCGGCCCTCAAGGCGGCGGGCCTCAGGCAGGACGACCTCGACTGGATTGAGCTCAACGAAGCGTTCGCGGCTCAGGCGCTCGCCGTGATTCGCGAGCTCGGACTCGATCCGGCGAAGGTGAATCCGCTGGGCGGTGCGATTGCGCTTGGGCATCCGCTCGGTGCGACGGGCGCGATTCGCGCGGCGACGGTGGTGCACGGTTTGCGTCGTCGCAACTTGAAGTACGGCATGGTGACGATGTGCGTCGGCACCGGAATGGGCGCCGCGGGCATTATTGAGCGCCTGTGATCGGGAAGAGCGTGTCTTTTCAGGGTTCGCCGGCTTAAATCCCCCGACCGTGGGCGGCCTGCGAACCCGTCTCTATCGGGAGCCCGTAAGTGACGAATGAGATTCTGCTCGAGCGAGCCGAAGGCGTCTTGACGATCGCTTTCAACCGCCCGGACAAGAAGAATGCGATAACGTCCGCCATGTATCAAGCCATGACGGACGCCCTGGCCCAGGCGCACGACGATCCCGGCGTGCGCGCGATCGTCATACGCGGTAGTGCGGGGGTATTCAGCGCGGGCAACGATCTCGATGACTTCATGAAGGCGCCCCCGACGGGCGAACATGCGCCGGTGCTGCAGTTTCTGCGCAGCATCAGTACGGCCCAAAAGCCGCTGGTGGCATCGGTGGCAGGCGTTGCCGTTGGCATCGGAACAACGCTGCTGCTGCATTGCGATCTCGTCTACGCGGCCGATTCGGCGACGTTTTCGCTGCCGTTCACGCAACTCGCGCTGTGCCCCGAAGCTGCTTCGAGCCTGCTGTTACCGCGCATTGCCGGCTACGCGCTGGCGGCGGAAAAACTGCTGCTCGGCGAGGCATTCGACGCGCATGAGGCGCATCGCATGGGCATCGTCAACCGCCTGTTGCCTGCGCAAGACGTGGACGCGTTCGCGTTTGCGCAGGCGGCCAAACTTGCGGCGCTGCCTGCTTCGTCGTTGCGCGTGACGAAGATGCTGATGCGCCGCGCGGGCGAACAGGAAGTCGCCGAACGCATCGAGGAGGAGGTCGCTCACTTCGGCAAGATGCTGCTTGCACCTGAAGCGCGTGAGGCGATGACCGCCTTCTTCCAAAAGCGCAAGCCGGACTTCAGACAGTTCGATTAGCCGTCCTGTCGATCGGGCATGCTTGCGTTTTCGGCTGACTGCCCTCGACAGCATGCCGCTGCGCGGTGGTCCGCCATGGTGCGGGCAATGAGCCGAGTCTTCGAGCCACGGGGGCTCGGGCCGTCCATGCGGGGCCGTAAGCGATCCCTATAAGGTCCCGTAATCCACGTATCCGGCTTCGCGACAAAAGCTGAGCAACCGGATTCCGGCTTGGCGGGCGATTGTGATGGCAAGCGTTGAGGGCGCCGATATCGTCGCTACCATCGGAATGCCTACGCGCGCCGCCTTGCGTACGAGCTCGTAGCTCGCACGGCTCGAGAGGAAAACGAAGCCGTCGGTCGGATCAGCCCGATCGAGGATAAGTTGGCCGATGAGCTTGTCGAGCGCGTTATGGCGTCCGACATCTTCGAACGTGCGACGAATCGTCCCATCGGCGGCGCACCATGCGGCGGCGTGCAGGCCGCCAGTGAGTTTGGTGAGTGCCTGATGCTCGGGCAATGCGCGCGCAGCGCGTGCAATCGCATCCGGGGCGAGGCGTGCAAAAAAACCGGTGTCCGGGACGCGCTCGGGGGCCAGATCGAGCAGATCGATGCTTTCGATGCCGCATACGCCGCAGCCGGTACGTCCCGAGAGCGCCCGCCGTTTTTCCTTGAGCGCGACGAAGGCTTGCTGCACGACGGTCAGATCGACTTGAGCATAGGGAATCGGCGCGCCATCCGGGTGTGTTGTCACCTCGATGTCATGAATGTCGCTGCCGCGCTCGACGATGCCTTCGGAAATCGCGAACCCCACGGCAAACGCTTCGAGGTCGCGCGGCGTGCACATCATCACTGCGTGCGAAATGCCGTTGAAAACGAGTGCGATGGGCCATTCCTGACCGATGCTGTCGGCGATTGTTTCGACGGTGCCGCCACGGTGCCGGTGCACCTTAAGCTCAACAGCGCCGGGCTGTTCGGCGTAATCCAACGGTTCGTTCAAGAGGACTCCTTCGCTCAGGTCAAGCGGCTCAGCTCGTGGCGAGAGGCCGCGTGCAAGCTGTGCCGCTGGCATGGACGATGCGCGCGCTGCGGCGCCGCCGCATCGTGCCGTGCCGCACAAAGGTTCTAAAATACCCGAAGCAAGCCGCATTTGCCGAAATGCGACTTTTTAAGCCCGAGGAGACATTGTCATGGGACTGCTTGAAGCCCCGCTGCTATTTGATTTCGAAGTTGTATCGTCGGAGGATTTCAAGTTCATTCCGATGTCGGTGCGCTTTAATCTCGATCGTTTTGGACTGCGCATTTCGCTCGCGCAATGGCTGCTGTTGCCCTATGCGGACCGAGTGCTGCTTGCGCGTTTTCCCGTCGACGACGATACCGCGATCGAGCCGAACTTTGATCATGCGCTGTTTGAAATGATGCGCACGCACGCGGGCGTGGAGCCCGAGTGGTTTGCGCCTGACGTCGAACCGGCGTGGCGCGACACCCGTGCGGTGCCGGACGCCGTTGCACATCAGTGCGGTATTGCTGGTCTGACCGTACCGGCTGCCGAGCGCTGGGCGCAACTTGCTCCGTTCAAGCGCTACATCCTGGCGAAGCTTTCACGCAAACCGCAGGGCAATCACGATTTCGTGCCCGCAATGAAGGAATTCGGGCTCGTCGGCTGATCGGTCGCCATAGCGTTTTGTCTAAGGCAGATTGCGCGCTGGCCGAGGGTTGGGCGCAACTCAGCGCTTCTCGCCTCATGATTTAAATTGTCTGCTTTTTCGAACGGGCACTCAATCTTACAATCCGGCTGCCGTTAACCATCGGAGGGCCATCCCCTCTTATCTGCACTCCTGACCGACTGGGCGGCAACCGGTGTGAGGAGTGCACCGTCCCGTGGCGCGACAGACGTTCGAGATTCATGACATCTTCTTTCTCTAAGCGACTCCTGATCAATCTTGCAGTCGTGGCGGCCGCAATTGGCGCAAACGCACTCGTCGCGTACACGCAGATCCGCGTCGAGCGTGCGACGAGTGCGCGGTCATTGCAGTCGATGAACATGATGGGCGATCTCGACGCTTATCGCGGAGCGCTCACGGACGGCCTCGAGGCACTGGGCCGCTTTGGACTGAATGGGGTACCGGTGCCAAGCATGCTCGCCGCCGGTCAGGCAGTGACGCTGGCGC
>NZ_DATJJF010000124.1:0-25305 GCF_035492435.1 Trinickia sp. | reverse complement strand
ACATGCCATGCGAACTGCAATCACTCACCGGCCTCAAGTCACAACTCTGACCGGAGTCCTTAATTGGCCGCACAAAAACAGCGTAACCTGCCGAACGGGCGACGCATTTGCATCGGAGTACGATCGAGCGCTGCGGTTTTTTCCCATCCATTGACCTCGTCCATACCCGCAGACGAACAGCGTATAACGCGAAAGCTTTCCCGAACCGTTTCTTCGATGCGACGCCCGCTCGGACGGAGCATCGTGCGGGCGTATGCAACGCTTACTCAGCTTCGGACGCGGGTTTGGCCTTCTTTTCAGTCTGGGTGTCCGCGTCCTGGGGAGCGGATTTTTTGGCCTCGCGAGCCTTTTGCTGGGCCTTGCGCTGGGTGTCCTGCATCTGCTTAGTCGCCGCGGCGCCGGTTTGGGCGAATGCCACAGGCGCCGACAGGAATGAAAGTGCCACGTAGAAAACGGATGCAAAAACGGGTCCGCGGCGTCCGTTCATATTGATCTCCAGAAGTCGACCGAGTGTCGATATACAGGCAGAACCGGTATCGCGTGCGTTCACAGATGCTGGTAGCCGCTGACCACCCAATTACGCCATTATCCCTGCGGTACGGCCATCACTGGCCGCCAGTGGGCAAGGGAGCCAGGCTCTTCCGCGTGAACTGCGCGATGACATGTAGACGGACTGTAGACCCTGCGCTGAGTGAGCGCTACATGCAACCCGTAACGGATCAACCCGACAAAGATAATGGGTTTGCCTTCGCGGCCTCGCGAACAATTGATTGCCTGCTTGCTGTCGTTAGAACCGATTGCGCTGGCTGGGATCGAATTGCGGATCGGGTGATTGACCGTCACTCGTTCTGCCTGCCGATAGCCTCACGCTCTCATGAAACTGATTTCGCTTATCGTCGAGGTCGTATTCCACGACGCTAGTTGGGTGACTCACCAAGAGCATACTGTTATGAAGGTTGGTGGCACTGCGACCGTGGCTACGTTGTCGGCATTGCTGCTGATACTCGCTCGCACTACGTCCAGCAACTCGCGTATCTTCGCGCGAAGACGGGACACTCCGGTCACACGCAGCCACACCTATGCGTTTGTTCGACGCCTTATTGGTGAGAGTGTGGCTCAGGATTCTGCTGAGGGAGTGGAACATTCATCCCGGGCGACTCTGGACGTGGCTGCGGGGCCGTGGTCCTGTCTTCCCCGGAGCCGGAAGCAGAGGCTGGCGCCATCGCTGCAGGCGGGTTCGGCGCTACGGCAGCGCTAACAAGGAATCCAGCCGATGTAAGGAAGATTGCCGCTAATAACAAAAATTCCATGGTATTTGCCTCGCCAGTGTTAGTGACCCGTGCCGATGCGCGGGCCGGCATCCGCGCAACGCACTTGGTCATCCACACTCTCCTGCGACATGGCAGGTGCCAGCAATTACGCGGTACCGGTAACCTATCTCTGCCCCTTGCCGTTCAAATGACGTATGTCAAATTGTCCGTTCAACGACACGCCCCGAGACAAAAAAGCGCTGAGCGTGCAATCCGGTAGCCAGTTCGACCGGACGATAGTTGTGCCGCAGAGGCTTCCGAGCCGAGTGCGGGTCTGGCCGTAGAAAGCCGACCTGGATTCCCAACCGCGGCCGCGACACGCTTCTTGTCACTTTAAGCGTGAGTCGGTCCGGGCAGTTGGGCCGACCCGTGCGATGTTCGTCCTGATGCCGGGCGGCCCATCATTCCGAGAAAGGTAGACCGGCGCCTCATGCCTTGCGTGCACGAAGATATCTGAAGAACTCTACGCCTTCCTGCAGGCGCCGTTTCATCATCTCCCAACTCACCAGCATCTCGCGGACGATTTCCCAGATCTTTGCTGGTCTGAAATAAAAGCGTTTATAGAACTCCTCAACGCCAACGTAGATCTCTTCGCGCGACAGATGCGGATAGCCAATCGTGGAAGCCTGGGTGCCTGCCGAATTGACGAGGGCGATGACCTTCCCTTCATTCAACCATCCGTTCTCCACCGCTTGCTTGTGAAGGACGGTTCCCGGATAGGGCGCGGCGAGCGACACCTGAATCGTGTGGGGATTGATCTCTTTCGCGTATTTGATCGTCTTCTGGATCGTTTCGTGCGTCTCGCCGGGAAGCCCAAGAATGAACGTGCCGTGGATCTTGATGCCGAGCTTGTGGCAATCGTCGCTGAACTGGCGGGCCATATCGGTCCGCAGGCCCTTTTTGACGTTCACGAGAATCTGATCGTCGCCGGATTCGTACCCGACGAGCAAGAGCCGCAGCCCATTTTCTTTCATCACTTTGAGCGTTGAATAGGGCACGTTCGCCTTGGCGTTGCACGACCACGTCACGCCTAACCTGCCGAGACCGCGAGCGATCTCTTCGGCTCTCGGTCGGAGATCCGTAAAGGTATCGTCGTCGAACATGATCTCCTTGATTTCGGGCATGTTGTCCCTGATCCATTTCACTTCCTCAAGGACGTTCTCGACCGAACGCGTGCGGTAGCGATGCCCCCCGACCGTATGCGGCCAGAGGCAAAAGGTGCACCTCGATTTGCAGCCACGCCCCGTGTAGAGCGACAGATACGGATGCTTGAGGTAGCCGCTGAAGTAGTTCTCCGACGTTAGGTCGCGCTTATAGATGGGCGAGACAAACGGCAACTGGTCCATGTCTTCGAGGATCGGTCGGGCGTTGTTGTGCATGAACCCGCCGTCGGGCAGGCGATAGCTCAGACCGAGAATCGATTCGAACGGCAGGCCCTGCGCGATCTCGCGACAAGTGAAGTCGAATTCTTCACGGCACACGAAGTCGAGTGCGTCGCTCGCGGTCAGTGAGCCATGAGGATCGACGGCGACTTTTGCCCCGATCATCCCGATGAGGATCGTGGGCTTGCGTCGCTTTAAATGCTCTGCAAATTGAACGTCAGTCTGGAACGATGGCGAACTCGTGTGGATGAAGACCAGTTCGTATTGCTGAGCGATGTCGAGTGTCGTATCCAGCGACAAGCCATCTGCGGGAGCATCCACGACGCGGCTATCTTCGATCAGCGCAGCGGGCTGGACAAGCCACGTTGGATACCAGAATGATCGAATCTCGCGCTTCGTTTGGAAGCGGGAGCCCGCTCCGCCATCGAAGCCTTCGAATGAAGGTGCCTGCAGAAACAGCGTTTTCATTCATACCCTCGGAGAGAATAGTCCGCGTGACTGGGATCAGCCACTCGCACGGACTCGCCAGGCATCGGCGATGGTTCGCGAAGTGTTTCGAAGCCTTCAGAAAAGAGACAGGGTTACTGGATAGTTGCTTTGGACGCTCGCCCTCTCCTGCGGGCCTATGGGAACTGGCACGCAGGGATTCGCCTCACCATCCTTTTAAAGCCGCACGACAAGCAGGAAGCAGATCAAGAATACTACGTCTTGGCGTCTCGCCATGGCGAAAAATTGGCCTTCGAGTTGACTCACATTAATAATAAAAAATAACCGAACGCCACCTGTCGGTCGTTGCAGCACGATTGCGTTGAAGACGGAAGGTCGTATAAGCCCGGTGTCTGTGCGCTGCTCAACGAAACGTGAACTAAAAGGTACCGCCCGCGCCGATCGCTCGCCGCGTTTGCCGGCATTAGCGATTCATCCTGTACTAGACTATCTTTGCGGCCTGAGACATCATGCCGCCAGACATCAAGCGGCGACCGGTGCTGCGTGTAGCACCGGGCTGTCTCCAAATCCACTACGGAACGGCCGGCGGCAGGAATGGCACGGATCCGCACGATCACAGCGCTTAGTGCTCCAAAACGGGAGGCGATCCATGACGCAAGATCGAGTCGATACGGATGGTGTTCCTGTTGGCGATGGCCAGCACATTAGCCCGGCCGAATTTTTGCTGATGGCAGGCTTTCTTACGTATCGGGCTCCCATGGCGCCGATCGCTGCCCGAGTTGCGGCCCGACGTGTTCTCGATGCTGTACTCGGGGCAGCGGCGGCTCACGGGTTCGCAGATTCTGACGCTCTCGAGACGATGATGGCGTGCGCCGAAAAGTCTTCGCACATGCGAAGGCTTGCGGAGCAAGCCGCCGCTGCAGTCGGGGATACGGTCGCCTACCTGCGCGTGATTCGCTGCGCCGGCGTCGCGCTGGACGTGGACCCGTAATCAGCTCATCGACGAACGTCGGCGCGTCAAAGCGCTTCTTCTTTGCACCCTCCGGATATTGAACTCGATAAGCGGTTGTGCGTAGCGACAACGATTGAGCACGAGGGCGTTGTCACATTGGCGGTTCGGTCAGGTCAATCGGCGTGATGAAGCAATCGAAATCGCCGCACCAAGAGCGCAGATGCCGGCGGGGGGATTACCGGAGGAGGTAATGGAACGGGAATTAAAGCTGCGGATCCCCAGCGAAGACCTCGACAAGTTGCGTCATGCGCCTTTGCTCGTGCAATCGAAAGGTCAGGCCAAGGCTCCTGCACTCCTCACGAGCACGTACTTTGATACTCCTGCGCTTGCATTTCATTGGTGCAAGGCTTCTCTGCGGGTACGTGCTGTCGGCAACGACAGAGTGCAGACGTTGAAGCTCGAAGGATCGTCGCAGGCAGGCCTCTTCGATCGTGACGAGTTCGAGATGCCCGTCGAGCGCGACACGCCCGATCTGAAGCTGTTGCACGCCCAGATACCCAATGAAAGCGACTGCGGCAAGCTGATTCGCGACGAGACCATTGGTGCCGAGCTAGAACCGGTGTTTGTCACCCGAATCAACCGAGCGGTCTTTCCGCTGCACTTGCAGACCGGTGACGATATTGAAATCGCGCTCGACGAGGGGACGGTCGACGCGGATTCGGGTTCGGTGTCGATCGCGGCGGTCGAACTGGAACTGAAACAAGGTCAGCCTGAAAGCCTGTACGGCGTGGCCTTGGAATTACTCGACACCGTGCCGCTGCGCATCGACCATCGCAGCAAGGCCGATCTCGGCTACGAACTGCTCGTCGCGGCGCACAGCGAGGCGGTAAAGGCGCAGCCGGTGCAACTGCACAAACGCGACTCTGTCGAAGACGCATTCTGCCGGATTGCGCGCAACTGTCTGGATCAGGTACACGCGAACGAAGGCGGCGTCGTGTCCGGCCATGATCCGTCAAGCGTTCATCAGATGCGCGTGGGGCTGCGTCGTTTGCGTTCAGCGCTAGACCTGTTCGCGAGGGTGATTCCCGCTTTTCCCGGCCTCGACGAGGAACTGCGTTGGATCGCCTCTGAGCTCGGCGCCGCGCGCGACTGGGAGGTGCTGACGAAATCGACGCTCGAACACGCCGGCACGAACGGTAATCCGGATGAGATCTTGCCTGTGCGTCAGGCATGTGGACAGATTGCCGCCAACAATCGGCAGCGCGCGGCCGACGCAGTCGAGTCGGTTCGCTACACGCGGCTCGCTCTCCAGCTCGCGCTATGGTTTGACCGAAAGGGCTGGAGAGATGGGATGTCCGACGAACAGCGCGAGGCGATCAGCGGACCCGCCAAGCCGTTCGCCGCGGAGGTGCTGCGTCGTCGGCATAGAAAACTGATCAAACGTGGCAAGGGCTTGGCTAATCTGGACGATCACCGTCGTCACCGCGCCCGCATCGCGGCGAAGAAAGTGCGATACGCCACCGAGTTCTTTGCGTCGGTGTGCCCCAGGCGGGCCGTTCGACATTATGTTGTCTGCCTGACGGCGCTTCAGGATGATCTGGGCTGGCGCAACGATGCCGTTGTCGCCAACCAGCTTCTGCAGTCGCTACCGCGAACATCGCCCGAGGTGGGCTCGGGCTCAGCCTTCGCTCGAGGCTATCTTGCTTCACGCGTCGCAGCCGACCATCAGCCATTGAAGAGGCTGTGGAAGCGCTTCAAACGCCTTTCTCCGCCGAGTTAAAGGTCAGTGACGGGTTGTTGCCACAGGTTGAGCCGTTGTTAGCGACCCAGACACCTCACAGTGCAAAGGCAGCGCTACAGTCCATAATCTGCGGCCGCTGTGCCTCAGCGCTAACTGATGGCCAGGCGATTGCCGGTCACTCGATTAGATGAAGCGCCGAAATGGACCGCTGCGTTTGCGCATGCGGCATGTTCCATTCACTGAAACCTGTCGACGTCGATCACCGCCTGCGAAAATGCCTGTGGCGCTTCCTGCGGAAGGTTGTGGCCGATACCACCCGTGATCGTCCGGTGCTCGTACTTGCCCGTGAACTTTGCGGCATACGCGCCGGGCGGCACGTGAAACGCTCCGTTCGCATCCCCTTCCATGGTGATAGTGGGAACCGTGATGGGCGGCGATGAGGCGAGTCGCTGCTCCAAATCCGCGTACTTTGCCTCGCCTGCGGCGAGAGCCTGGCGCCAGCGATAGTTGTGGATCGTGATGCTGACGTGGTCTGGATTGGTGAAAGCCTTCGCACTGCGCTCAAACGTCGCCTCATCAAAGTTCCACTTGGGAGAAGCTTGTTTCCAGATCAATTTGGCAAAATCATGCGTGTATTTTTCGTAGCCCGCACGCCCACGCTCAGTTGCGAAATAGAACTGATACCACCAAACCAACTCGCTTTCGGGTGGCAACGGCATCTTGCCGGCCTCTTGGCTGCTAATCAGGTAACCGCTGACCGACACCAACCCCTTGCAGCGATCGGGCCACAACACTGCAATGATGTCGGCGGTACGCGCACCCCAATCGAAGCCAGCAAGGATCGCTTTCTGGACGTTGAGCGCATCCATCAGCGAGATGATGTCGACAGCCATGGCCGCTGGTTCACCATTGCGCATGGTGCGATCGGAAAGAAAGCGCGTCGATCCGTAGCCACGCAGATAAGGGACAAGCACTCGATATCCCCGAGACGCCAGCGTTGGTGCAACGTCAACGAAGCTGTGTATGTCGTATGGCCAGCCGTGTAGCAACACGACGGGTGGTCCATCCGCCGGGCCGGCCTCTGCGAAGCCGACGTTAAGGACCCCTGCATTGATCTGTTTGAGTGACGTAAAGGATGAATGGGTGCCCGGCTTGATTAACGGCAACGATGCTGCGTTCGATGCAGCAGCTTGAGCGACGGCAGGCCGCGCCATATCCAATTGGCCAGCAACGAACGCCCATGCCGCCATGTGTGTGAGGCGACGCCGACGTTGATCAATTCCTTCCGACATATCTTCCTCCTGAATCGATTCGGCCAATGGCGAATGCGAGGACGAGCTTGCTGAAAAAAATGATAGGTCGCATTTCGGCGGTGTCGCCGGTGATCCGTGTGCAATGCCCCGGATAGGTTGCATCGATCGAGAGCCTTTGCCGCCAAACTATCGCTGAGTTCTGCCGTGAGTGGCGGGATCCTAGGGTAGACTTACCGGCTCCATTCGCCGTTCACGGTAGTTCCCATGTTCATGAAAGCCCTGCGCGTTGGTCTCGGTCAGTTGATCTTGCTCGGCGACGCGATCAGTCGCCCGCGCCCCCAATCTCGTTCGGCGCAAGGTCAAGCCCGAGTGGAAAAAGAAGCGGCGCGACTCTCGCTCTATCAATTCCACGCATGTCCTTTCTGCGTCAAGACCCGGCGCGCCTTGCATCGTTTGAATGTGCCAATGACGTTGCACGATGCCAAGAACGATTCCGTTGCCCGGCAGCGTTTGCTAACGGACGGCGGCAAAATCAAAGTGCCTTGCCTGCATATCGAAGAAGAGGGGCAATCGCGCTGGCTGTACGAATCCAACGCCATCATCGCTTATCTAGAGGAACGCTTTGCCGGGATCGGCTGATCTACTACGCGAGAGCCCTGGGCATCTGAGCGAAACGCGATACGTTGGACGGGCCGTTGTCTCGAACCTTGGCAGACGTCCGGGCCTTCGCGGATAGCCGACACGCGTTGATCGAGACCAACCTATACTGAACTGACCGTGACACTTTGCACACGGATCAAGCTGTGACTAAGGCTTCCGTTCAGGATCAGCCGCTCGACGATCCTCGTCCGACCCCGCCGAGGCATCCGGATTTGGCGGATTGCTGCCATAGCGGCTGTTCGCCTTGCATTTTCGATTTGTACGATGATGCGCTCGAACGCTATTGGGATGCGCTCGACGCGTGGGAAGCGCGGCACCGACCCTGACCCATGTCGAGAGAAGGCACCTAACTCGAGGTTTCCCTTCTACGTAACGTAGGGACATTACGACTTGAGGCTGCCCGTGCGTTGCCGAAGCTTTAACAATGAATACGCCAGATCGGGGTGATAGGTTTTTAGATAGTTCAAAAGCCGCGTCTTCACGCCCCACTCTGGAAGCTGATAGCTTTGAAATACCAAAATTTCTTCGTTTGACACCTTGTACTTTTTTGATAAATACATCCTCAAAAAATCATTACCGATCAAATTGGCACGATAGAAATTTGCAAACGGGCGTTGACACAGGTATGTCTTATTAAATCCAATAGCAAAAGGCACAAAATCTTTCTCCTTCGCCACCAAGTATGAGAACACGCCCATACTAACCTCTGGCCACTCGGGCCTGAATACATCATCAACCGCAACAATTCCGTCATCCATCACAACGGACTCAGCAAGCTTTAGATCATTGAGAATCGCCTCAAAGTGATGCCCACCATCAATATGAAAAAAGCGAACCCTGCCCACCCTCTCTTCAATGTCACCGGGTAGAACCTCCGACGAGAGTCTTTCATCAATAAATACTTCGCTCGCCTGCACACCGAACTTTGTCAAATTCTGCATGAAGCGATTTTTATTACCGCAACCAGATCCATCGACATTTAGCTCCTGCCTGCCAAATATATCGATGGCGTAGCACCGGCGCCCGCCGTTGCTAAGTGCCATGGGGATGAATGATTTCCCACAATGAACACCGATCTCGGCAACAGCACCAACGATATTATTATCCACCTGATATTTCAAAAGACTGCCAAATATCTCACCGTCACATCTTGCCAACCATCCTTCAACGCCCTCTTTTCCGGCCCGAATGTAGCCATCCAGTTTTTTGTCGATCATAATTCGCCTCCACTTTTGGCGACAATCAACGCGAAGAAGCACGTGGCGCACCCTGCGGCTCATAGCAAACAACAGGCCCTCGTGATCGCCTTGAAAAACGTTCCCTTACGCGTTTGAGGGCCGCAATTGAACGCAGCGCCGAGTGCCCAACGCGCCCGATTTCCCCATAACTACGCAGCGCCATGAACGTGTCCAGCGGCAGATTATTCGTGCTCGCGTCCAGTTCGACTTGCATAAAAAGCGCATGAAGAAAACTCCCCGCGCATGGCGGGACATTCTTCGGCACTCGCCAGCGCCGCAAGAACTCATTCCAAACGTGAATACATACGGCATTTTCGGCCGACCTGGCACACGTCTCCCGAGCTTCAGGTAAGAAGAGGCGCTCAGCTTCCAGATAATGAACGGGGTAAAAGAGCTCACGACCCACAAGCGTCACACGAGTCGGGTTCATCACCGCGAATTGCGTCATCAGGTCAGGCCCAATCGCCCCCCAATCAAAGCTGTATCCTTTAGCCGTCGCCATATGCTCCAGTTCCTGAGCGACCTTCGTATCGGATATGTACAGCACGGCGCCGTTCAATTTGCTCTCGTCTTGGAAGCCAGCCAGCAGCCCTTTCGATTGCCGCTCCAACGGTTCGTACCAACTCGCATCCTTCAAGCAGAACACGTCGGTGTCGAACCACCATCCCGGCTGCTGTGCAAGAACGCGATAGCGATAAATGTCCGTGAATGCCGCCACGGATTGCCGATGGCCGCCTTGGGTGTAAGACAGCACTTCGGTCAAATCGGCGAGCACGCTCGCATCGACCCGCTTCACGCCCATCGGCACGACGAGATCATCGTTGAATGTATGGAGACAAACCTGGATGCCGTGACGCGCGAACGAAGCCAAGCATGCCGACTCGTACCGGCTCAGTGCGGCCCCATGCCAGAAAGAATGCGCATTAATCATTGGATGCCTCGCGCTCCACAAAGTCCACCACCCCAGACGTCGCGCTCAGCGCGACAATCGCTCGCCGCCTCGACGCTCGATCTCTCCCCTGTTGCAAGCCTGATCATCGCGTCGCCCACACATCCCCACGCAAACTGCTGCGCACAACGCTGCCTGGCGCGCTCGGCTTTTGCCACGCATTCGGCGTAATGGTCAGCCACCCACATCAAACAATCTGCACCGCCGCTCGCGCACCTGCCCACCAGAAACGTGCATTCGTCGTCACGCAGATAATCGGTCACGCCGCCGACCTTCGATACGACGATCGGCAGCCCAGTCGCCATGCCTTCCAAGAGCGTGTTATTGGCCGTCGCCTCGAGGAGCGGTAGATACAGCACGTCGCAGCTTACGTACATTCCCCGCAATTCCTCATCGGACAGAGCCGCATACCAGCGCACGTTTTGTCGTTGAGCGAGTGCATGGTGATGCACTGTCGTTCTCGCGCGAAGGGGAACGATGAAATGAAAGCGAAAGCGCTCCAGCATGCCTCTTGTGGCCAGTTCGTCGACAGTCTCTCGAAGCAAGCACACGTCGCGAAGCCAGTCACCACAGAACAACACATTGACAGCGTTCGGGGCGGGTAATGTTCGATGCACCGGGTCTAGCCCGAAGAAATCGATATCTACGCCGTGTGGCACAAAGTGAACATTTCGATGACCGAGGCCATCCGCGAGGAAAGTCACCGCTTCGCGCGAAGGTGCAATGAGCGTGTCGACACTTTCATACACGTTGTGTGTAATGCCCGCTTTGCGCCACCAGGCCGGAGGTTGATGCGATACGCCAGCAATGCGCGTCGCGTCGGGCAACCATTTTCGTGCGCCCGCAAACAGGTCGAACTGATCTTCGAGCGCTTCAAAAAAGACCACATCAAAGTGTCGCTGCATCGCCATCCTGCGTGCCGTGACTTCAAGCAGTCGTCCTTGCCACGTATAGAACGGGCTCCATCCCAGCCGTGCCTCGCGTGCCATTAACCGCGCGCGCAAGCGTCGGCCGATTCGCCACATCAGCACCGCTTCGTGCTCGCGCCATCCCGGCTCGACCTGCGCGACGTCATACCGGGCGCGCAATGCGCCAGACAATGGAGCGAGTCCGCTGTGCCGCCCCAAGTGCGACCATGACGCCCCAATCATCAATAGCCTCAGCGGCGACGATGCGGATTCGTCCGCACCGCTGCCGTGCCGCGCGCCCGAACGCTTCGCGCCTGCCCCATTCATGCTCCCTCCGGTGACGATCGCTGTACGAGTCAGGCTGTCGGCGCAATCGGCGCGGACACGCCCATCCTTGCCTTCCTGCCTTGGTCACTCAACCCCGACGCTCTCCCAACTCCTCGCCAAAGCGCATTGCAGGTTGTGCGTTTGCTGGCGGTTCCACTCGCAGGCCGCTGCACGACTCGCTTTCGCGTAATCTGCGCGCGCGCTGGCGTCAGCGAGCAAATGCACGATCGCTTCCGAAAACGCGCAGGCGTCGTCGTCGGGCACACAAACGAGCGCACGTCCCCGCAACGCTTCCATGCCACGGCTGCCCGTCTCTGAACACACAAGCGGCACGCCCAATGCGAGACATTCCAGCGCCTTAATGTTGATACCCGTGCCCATGCGCACGGGATTGATCGCCACACTGCCGCATGCATAAGCGTCCTCAACATGCGCCACGCGCCCGAGCTTGCGAACGTTGGGTGCATCCGGCACGGCAAAACAAATGTTTCCGGCGAGAACCAATTCGAAGTCAGGAATCTTTTGTTTGATCAGCGGCAGCGCTTCATCGACCACATACGAAACCGCTTCCGCGTTGACCGAATTCTCGGAGCCAACGAAGACAGCCCGGTGAGACCCGGGATCGGCATGTCGCTGCGACACGTCCAATAGATGACTCACCGTCACACCGCGTGAACGCGCGCCCGGCAAGCGGGCGTGGGTCAAGGTCTCCTCGTCGCGCAACCACAGCACGACGTCGGCGCGGTTGAGTCCTTTGCACTCCTCATCGGCAGTGGTTGAAAACCAATCCGGCTGCTTTCCAGCCCGGCGATAGACGAGATGCCTATCCGCGAAACGATCGTTGGCATCGATGATCTTGAGGATGCGTGAGGGAAATACCTCCAGCACACGCGAAAAGAACACATACTCGACCACTACCGCGTCATAGGCATGAGCGCGATCGAGCGCGCACAGCGCATCGGCAATGTCCGGATGACACCAGTCGTCCACTTTCCATACATAGGCAGATTCGCGGTCGGCCAATCGACGAAGCCACCTGAGCGTACGCGGTATGGCACCTGAGGCCGCAAACGTCGAGCGGTAATCCAGACGGTAAAATCGCCTGCCAAAGAAGGCCTGCATAGCCGCTTCGTCACCGGATTCCATCGTGATCCAGGCGAAGTCCACCTCGTGACCAAGCCCGTTCAATGCCTGTGCGAGGGCAAGCACCCGAGCGCGATTGCCCGCAGTCGTCGGATGGGTGGGTATCGGTGAAACCAACAGTATTTTCATGGCAGGGTTCATCCGTGTGTGTCCACCTGGGTCCGCTCGCTGGGTCGACCGGGTTGATCAGGGCTGCTACGGCGTATCAGGGACACCATCTCCACGCATTGATGGCGCGCGGCAAGCGTGACGAAGCCTAAGTAAACCGACACGCCGATGCCCGAAAGCAACGCGAGCCGGGAAACCACAGGCCAATCGCCGAGCGGGAGGTTCAGTCGTGCTATTACGACCGCGGCGCTAGCGACAAGGCACGCCAGCACAAATCGGCCGATCGCTTGCAACAACGCGACGATCGAGACACCGATCAGCCGACGGGCAAGGAAAAAGCTCGGAAGGTTCGCGATCAGCTGCACGCCGACGTAGCACCACACCATGTCGGCAAGCGGCATATCGCGGGCAAGCCAAACGGCGGCCAACACGGCAGGCGTTTTGAAAAGCAGCAGCATGAAGCCGATGTGCGGTTTGCCAATGGCGTTAAACACCGTTCCGTTGTAAAACTCCAGGACTTCGACGGCACCCAAGAGCGCCATGGCCCGCATGATGGGTATGCTGCTTTCCCACCTTCGCCCAAAGCAGAGCAAAGTCATTTCCGGTGCCACGCAGGCAAGCAGGCAAAATGCCGGCACGACAACCGCACTCGTCATCGTCATGGCGTTGTAATAGCCGTTGATCATCGCGTCTTTGCTGGGTGCAATGCGCGAGAACCCGCTATGCGCCACATGGAGAACCGCACCGCATATCGTAGTCATTAAAGACTGGTAGATTTTGGCCCCCACGAGGTAGACGCCGAGCGCAGAAGCCCCCGCTGTCGCCGCAATCAGCAGTTCGACGCCCCGTGTATAGGCGAAAAAGAGAACGTTCGTTCCCAGCTTCGACATCCCGTACACGAACAAGCCTTGCACACCTTTGAATTCAAAGTCAGTGGAGAGCCGCCACTGTCCGTGTAACCATAGCAATGCCGTGTTAACCGCCGTGGCGACCAAACCCTGCGCCACGAGGCTCCATGTGCCGAAATTAAGAAATGCGAGGACCGTGCCGACCACGCCCCCACTCAATGCGGATATGAACGTGCAAATCGCTATCCAGCGATAGTGGAAGTGCCTGCGATGCATGGCCTGTTGACTGAAGCCAATAGCACTCACTAGGAGGGCGATGCCCGAGCCGCGCAGCACGTTTGTCAGGTCCGGCATCTTCATATACATCGCAACGTAGGGAGCTGAGATCCAGAGCCCGGCAAACATTGCGGCGGCCAGCGACAAGTTGATGAAAAAGACGGTATTCAAGACGCCCGGCGTGATACTGGGGCGCTGCACAATCGCTTCGGTCAAACCCTGGTCGACAAAAAGCGTGACAAAACTGAGCACGGCCATGGCCGCCGCAAAGAGACCGAACTCACTTGGCGCCAGCAAGCGGGCAAGAATGGCAAATAGAACGAGCGAAACAAGCTTGCCCCCGGAGCTCTGCAAAAGAGACCAGAAGAGACCGGAGAGCACCTTGAGCCGAAGGTTTTCCATCATGGCCCCTTACCGTGCCCCTGCCCCTGCCGATGACGGATCGCGATAATCCGATCGACAAAAACCACGTCGGTCGAATTCAACCCGATCGGTTGTACGTAGACGCCTTTCTCGTGATCGAACTGGAAGGCAAACGGGCCTCCAGGCACAGGAATTTCGCGGTAGTTCGGCTCCGTCAGTTCGCTTGCCGGCACCTGATTGAAGAGCGTCATCGGAGGATAGGCACCCACGCGCACAAACGCGCCATCGCCCGATCTGCGTTCTCCATCGACTCGCAGACTCACGAACAGGTCCCACGTTCCATCGTGCGGCAATTGATCGAACTTGAATTGCACGGCCCACACGGACGAGTTGCCGTCCATCCTGACCGCGGCGCCGTCGGAAGCGGCGGAGTCCGCCACAATGCGAGCCGAGCCGTAAAGGTTCAGGCCGAGATCCTGATATTCGTGCCAGTCCAAATCGGAAAGCGCCGCCGCGCGCAGCGGCCTCACCGCGCTCGTGCGGTGAATAGCGAGCAACGCATTGAGCGCATCGATATCCCCGCCCTGCCGATACAGCGTGACGTGCTGCTCTCTAATCGTCCCCTTAAGGCGGGTAAGTCGCTTTTCATAGGCCAGTTGCCACCCGGGCGCAACGCGCGCGGCGTCGGCCTCGAACTCGTTGCGGCGGACCAAGATGACAAAGTCGAGCGGCAGGCGCGCGAGCCTCACGCGTGCAAGGAGCGTCGGGTCGTCGCTCACGGAACGCTCGGCCAAATCGAAAAGCCGATCTGCGCGCACGACGAACGACGTCGAGTACATCCTCATGGTGACCGGCGTCTTCTCGGACATCACGTCGCCACTTGCGCCCAGCGCGGCATGCATGAGGTCGATATACGCGAGAATGTGCGGCGCGGCGGGCCCGAAATAGTCTCGACAGTATTGCGCGACCAGCTCATGGGGATCCTCAGCGGGATTCCACAGCAAGCGCGCAATGAGCCATACCCTGAGACTCGCGAACTCCGCGCCCGGGGTTTCCCAGCTGCCTTCAGCAAAATACCCCATGACGTGCGGTAAAGACGCCAGAAAGCGGATGCTGGCACCGATGGGATAGATATTCGGCGTCGGCTGCAGATAGCCGCCGAAATTTGTGATGTGATCCCAGACCAACACGTGCTTCGCGATTGCATTCCACCTCGCGATCTCTTCGCCCAACGCCAAGTTGCGCCCCTCGTTCAAGGCGGTGCTGTAATCGACTTGAATCGTCATCGGATTGACGAGGAGGTAGTCGGGTACCGTCATGCCTTCGGGCGCGGCAAATCCCCAGTGATAGGCGTCGAATGCGAGCTTCGCCCCAGGCATCTTCGCTCGCACTTGTTGGGCGACATCGCTCATCATGTCGAGCAGTGGCGCCGAAGCGCGGCCACCATGCCGATCGGCGAAAGCACGGCTCGCCGCATCCATGTCCCACCCCCAATCCATCGACCGGACGCCGAACCAGACATTGCGGTAATCCGGCAAAGCCTTGAGCCGCTTCACGATGTTGGCCGCGATAATGCGGCGCACGTCGGCATTCATCATGGCGAGCTGCCCACCCGCGTACCAGTCGGGGTGGCGATCAAGGTACTCGTCTCTGGGCAAAAGATCCCAAAACGTCGCTTCACCGGCTTTCGCCAACCAGCTGTGATCCCAGTCGTCGAGCGCGGGTGGCGAGGCCAAGAACGATGGACCGTGCGACTCGCCATTGAGCAAATTGTGGGCGCGAAACACTTTGTCCTGCCCTTCGCTGCTCAGCACTTCTCGATAAGCGAAATGGGGGACCTCACGCGCATTGATCGCGTCGATCCGAAGTACGGGGCGCGATGGCACATACGTCGCATCAGGTGCCAGCCATTTGACGCCCAACACACGATCCATGAACCAGTTGACGCCGTACATCGTGCCGCGCGATGACGAGCCGGCGATCACGATCTGCCCACGTGCCGTGCAGATGATGAAGCCGTCCCTCGGAAGCGTATCGAAGCGCGCCGAAGGGCACAGCGCTAACGCCAGCTGATTGTCACGGCCGATCACGATCCGTGGCCGCTCCTGCAATCGAAGCGCCTCATCATCATTGGCTATGGGGCGAAACTCGGCCCCCGTCATGCGCAACAGATAATCGGCCAATTCGTCGGCCGCCTGCCGCGTCATCGCGTCCGCTTTTGCACCTACGTATATGCGGTAACGTGCAACGCCGTGGTCCGCTAGGGTCAACTGCGGAGACGGTGGTGGCGCAGAGTGCGGTGTGGATGCTGCTGCAGAAGATACGCTGTTATCGGCCGAAAAAGCCGGTGACGGCCCGAGCCAAGTCGCCACGATGATCGCCGCGGCATACCTCACCCATGTGCGATCCGGTGTGCACCTGACGTGCGAAGAGGCGCGAAGACGCGCAAGGCAGACCGTGCGAGAAAACGCGTGACAGTTGGGCATGCCATTTACCTTTGCAACCGGTGGAGGCCCGGCGGCCACGCAAGCGGGACGCGGAACTTCTTGCTGAAGCGCAGCAGGCTGTGCAAATGGTGGCGTGCGGCGCTCGTCAGCGGCCCTTGCGCGGACGCGCGTTGATGCTCGTGCACGAGGCGGGCACCGGGCACGCATGCCACCCGATAACCGGCTTGCCAGATTCGTGCGCAAAGATCCACGTCCTCCATGAAGAGGAAATACATCTCGTCCATTCCACCCAGTTCTTCATACAGTGCACGGCGCACGATGAAGCCCGCCCCCATCACCCAGTCGGCATCGAACGGCACGCCCGGATTCCACGCTTCCATCATCAAATGGCGAGCCATGCGTTCATGCAGCAGATCGAGTTTGCCGAGCGGGGTGCGCCGGCCCACGATATCGAGCATGCTGTAAAAGCGCCGGGCCGAGTACTGGCGCTCGCCATTGGGGTACGTCAATTCGAGCCCGACGAGGCCAACCTCGGCACGCGCCTTCATCACTTCGATGGCTTTCTCAATGCTGCTGTCGATGACATAGGTGTCGGGATTCAGCACAAGAACGAATCGATGCAAACAGGCCGCAATGCCAAAGTTCACCCCAGCGCCGAAGCCACGGTTCATGTAGGGATGGAGCAGACGAACGGGCTGCGGGAGGTGCTGGCGCAGTTGGCGGTACGAATCGTCGGGCGATGCGTTGTCGACCACCACGACGTTCTCGGCTTGCGCGATGTCTCGTTCGAGTAACGACGAGACACATCGCGTCGTGAGCTTCGGCGTACGAAAATTGACGATGACGACGTTCATGTCGCGGGTGGCTTCCATCTTCCCCCCTCATCAGCAATGTGCTTGCAGGCGTCAAACGCGAAGATGCCCACTCAAGTGCGGTGCGACGCCTGCTCAATCAGATCCCATAACATCTTTGACGAGCGGTCCCAGTCGAACTGCTGAGCGCGTTCAATGCCTCGCTCGATCAAGCACTCACGAAGCGCGTCGTCCTCTGCAAGACGGTTCATCGCCTTCGCAATATCGGCGACCGAATACGGATCGACCGTGAGCGCGGCGTCGCCGGCAATTTCGGGCATCGACGAAATGTTCGACGTCAGAACTGGAACTCTCGAGGCCATACCCTCGAGAATCGGAAGACCGAATCCTTCATACAGCGAGACGAAAGCCACGAAGAGCGCGCCACGATAAAGCGGCGGCATGTCTTGGTGCTCGATGTTGCCGGCGAACGTGAGCCGCCACGAAATGCCGAGCTCGTGTGCGCGTGCTCTTAGTGCTAAATCCGGTTCACCTGTGCACACCAAGTGAATGCCCCGCGCGGGCAGCGTCGAGCCTGCGTAGGCACGAAGCAAGCGATCGATATTCTTGTAGCTTCTTCGATTACCGGGATACAGCACATAGGGATAAGGCAATTCGATTCGGTTGTCGTTGGCTGTGAATGCCGCGTCTACGCCGTTGTACACCCTGTGCACACGTGAACGATCGATGTGGGACCACGCAAGAAACTCGTTACGTGTGAAGTCGGACACGCACACGATCTCCGTGCAGCGATGAAACATGCGCCTGAAAATCAGATCGTAATACGCGCGATGCCAGCGCGAATAATGATGTAAATGCGTGAGATCGTGGACCGTCACGATCGAAGGCCGGTTTGTCCATGCAGGCGGTACGAAGCCGGGGCTCCAAAAGACGCCGTCACCCGCTTCGTGATCGAGTGCACGAGCGATTGCGAACGCCGACAGCGGACTGCCGGGGCTCGCAGCGATCGTAAGCGGGGAAATGTGCACCTCCTTCGGGGCGCGCTTGAGGTATGCCGACATCACAGTGCCGATGCCAGTCCCATGTGGCCAGCGAAGATCCGCATGAACGTGGTAGCTGCAGGCCCCCTGTTGGGGGCGTTGCACTGAAGGGGTATTGAGTTCGGTGTCCATGATCGGCGACGTTCAATCCATCCAGCCAAGGATCCGCTGCGTAGCAGCAATCCAGTAATAGCGCGCCCGTGCGATATCGCCTTTCAATACCGACAGTGCGCATCCGATCGCTGGGCGTGCAGCCGAATAAAGCACAAAGAACAACGGATAGTGGTTGACGGAGAGCACGCGCCCGAAGCCACGGTTGTACAAGCGTCCGCGAAGGTAGGCCCGGTCGTCGTAGCTCGTGATCGGCTCGCAATGGTAGATTCGCAGCGAGGGCTCGTATCGCACCGGATATCCCGCGCGCAGCACACCGAGCAGGAAATGCACCTCTTCCCCGGATCCCCAGCGAGAGCCTGAACCCACGCCGAGCTGTTCGTCGAATTCCGCGACGGCGTAAATCGCGCCGCTGCGCACGAAGATAGTCGGCGATGTGGCGCTGATCCAGATGTTGTAACGGTTCAATAAGTGCGTGGATTTGGCCCAACGCCCGTGGGACGGGGCACCGTTAGGATCAATGCAGCGGCCTGTGACGCCCACGAGATGCGATTCGGCTGCAAGTCGAGCGGCAACGAATTCAAGCGTTTGCGGCGGATACCAGCAATCGTCATCGGGAAAACCCACTACGTCGCCTCGTACGGCTCTGAGCCCGACGTTGCGTGCCCGCGATAAGCCCTTTTTTGACCGCAAATAAACGATATCGAGCAACTCGCGGTATCGCTGCACGATCTTCCCAACACGGTCATCGGGATTCTGGTCGACAACGATCACTTCGAAATTTCGATGCGTCTGCTCAGCAAGCGAGCGGAACAGGCGCTCGATTTCGGCCTCACGACCGAGCGTGGCCACGATCAACGAAAATTTCATGTCACGCTCCTTTGACGAGAGCCGGATAGTGGCGCTATGGCGGCGAAACGCATGGCACGCAAGTCGTGCGTTCCCCATCGTTGCATGTAGCGCCCGTACGATACGAGATAGCCAAGATAGAACCAGACGGTTTCGTTCTGATGCATAGGATTCGTCAACGACCATGCCGCGATCGGCGCGACGCAACCAATGACCGACCAGCCGAGACCGAAACCACAGAAGTACATCAGCCAGGCAAGAAGGCCGGGGATGCCCGCAATCAGCATGAAGTCGAGCGGCGCGCAGAAAATGGAGTTGGCGCCCACCCCTAGCCCCCTGATAAAAAACGCCGCCTGCGCAAAATAGCCTTCGACAAAACCGAAGCCATACCCGAGCCAGTTGCGATCGAGAAGCCCGATACTGGTGACAAGTGCGAATCCGCGCTCTTCCTGGAGGCGAGTACTCAGCACTTGGCCCGACAATTCAGGGGCAAAGAGATAGGCGAACGTCGCGGCACCCATGGCAAGCAACAGCCCCTTCATTACGCGATGTCCCTTCAATTGCGTGATGATCGCGATACCGTAAGCCACCAGCACGGACTTCGAGCCGCTTGCCAGTGCGTTGGCAACCCCAAAAGCGAGAAACATCATTGCGTCGACTGGTCTTCGACGGGACTGCAGGAAGACGACATAACTAGCCGCAAAGAAATAAAAGGAGAGCCAGTTACGTTCGATAAATGAGCCATTGATGGCACCCGGCGTGTGCTCGACTGGGCGGTATAGCACCGGGACCTTATATATTTGCAGTCCAATCTGGACAAGAAGAAATGCCGCGATCGCGAGATAACCAAACGGCAAGCGCTTGCCGCTTGCATACCGCCACCCGTAATACCGCCCTAGCAAAAAAAACGCTGGATAGACGATCGCGAATTTGATGATTTGCTGGCCTTCCTTCATACGCGGGAAGTCCCCCACAAACGTCAGCCACAAAGCAGTCGAAAGGAACAAGCCGTAGACGAACACCTCGCGCCCCGTCACGGCAATCTTTCGCTGCGCGAGCAGGACGATGAGGCATGCGGCAGCCCACACCTGATTCAGTTGTGCGCCGTTGATCTGAACGACTTCGATCGACAATAAAACGAGGCCGACGATCAGCATCAAATCGCTGCCATCGAATGTGGCGAACTCTCGCGGCTGATGACGCGGCACGAGCCCGGCCCAGTCAGCCTCGGAATCATCCATTGCTCGCATGGCCAGTTCACCTCGATCCGTAGTACGTTCCATAGCCCATCTTGCTTTGAGGCACGTCCGTCAGCAGCACACCGCTCACGTTGAGACCGGCAATGCGCAAACGCCGCTCGGCTTCGACGATGTCGGCGGCCGTGTGTCGGCCATGCCGCATCGCGAACAAGGTCATGCCGGCGTACTTGGCGAGAATCGTCGCATCGGCCACGGGCAGGATCGGCGGCGCGTCGATGACGATCACGTCGTAACACGTGGCCAGCGCATCGAGCAGGTCTTTGCAGCGCTCGCTCATCAGCCATTGAGTAGGATGAAGCGGCTTCTTGCCACGCGGCAGCAGATCGAGCCCAGGTGCTGCGCGGCGATGGATGACAGCATCGGCTTGCTCGCCCGCAATCGCATCGGAGAATCCCGGCTCGGATCGCAGACCGAAGTATCGATTGACGTCGCCGTCGCGAAAGTCTGCGTCGACGAGTAGCACGCGCTGCCCCCCGGCAGCCAGAACGGCGGCGAGATTGGCAGCGATAAACGATTTGCCGACGTCCTGGCAGGCCCCTGTCACGAGAATCATGTTGTTGGCCAATGGGGGCTTGCAGAACAGCGGCGACGTTTGCACCGTGCGAATCGCTTCGATCGCCGCGTCATCGGGTGCCTGAAAGGCAAGCAGGTGTTGACCCTCGCCGCCGCGCCGCAAGCTGCGTCCAAGCTTCGCCTGCCGGGCGCTGTGAGGCACCACCGAGTAGACGGGGGCGCCGAGCATGTGCTCAATCTCCCACGAGTTTTCGATGGCAGGTTTGATTCCACGCCGCACGAACGGCGCGAGCACGCCGAGCGTCAACGCGAGTATCACCGAGATGCCGGCGACGATCAGCTTCTTCGGCTTGGCTGGCCGTGTAGGCTTCATTGCCCAATCGACGACCCTGACGTTGCCGACTTCTCCGGCCGCGGCAATGCTCAGCTGCTGCGCCGTCTTCAGCATCGTCATGTACAGCTCGGTGTTGACGCGAACGTCGCGCTGCAACCGCAGCGCCTCTTGCTCGGTATTGGGCAGGCTCAGGACTTTGTCAGCAAGGCTGCGCTGATAGGCCTTCAGGGCCTCGATGTCGCCGGTAAGTGCGACGATGTCCGGATATTGATCAAAAAAGCGCTGAGCGAGCTCATTCCGTTTTTGCTCCAGCTGGATCTGCTTTGTTTTAGCGTCGACGATCTGCTCGAGCAGCAGTTCGCTCTCGCGATCCAGATTCACGGTGCCGTGCGCATTTCTAAATGCGTTGTACGCATGCTCCGCTTCCTCGAGGCGGGCTTTGGTCTCGGGCAATTGAGTATCGAGGAATGCCAGTGTCGTACGCATCTCCTCCTTCTTGTGCTCGGCGTTCTGGGTAGCGTAGACGCGGGCCACCTCGTTCACGATTCCGGTAATGCTGGCACTGCGCTCGCCTTCGAGCGAGACGCTGAGGATCCCTGCATCCTTGCCGAGTTGCTCCACCACCAACTGGTGCTGCAGCTTGGCAATCGCATCGAGCTTGGGCAGGCGTTTGATGACAAAGCGCATCCCGGAGTTCGCCACCAGCTCATCGACTCGGATGGACAGCCTTTCGCCGCCGTCGAAGCCGGTTGTTGGTTGACCTACGACGCCGCTCGCGACAATGTCGCCGTCTTTGTTTGTCAGTGTGTAGCGGCCATGTTGTCCCGCCACCAGTGTGTACTGCGAATCATAGGGGGCGTTGAATACGGAGACGTCGATGCGTTCGCCCCCCCATGCAAAGCCCGTCATCCCCATCAACGGCGTGGATAAGCGATCTTGCTTGGCGTGTAACGCGACGGACTTGCCGAAGAGCGGAAAGAAAACGGGTGTCGCCTCGATATCGAGATGAAGATCATTCACGGTTCGCTCGAGCACGAGCCGCGAGCGAACTAGCTCCGTCTCGGTCGCCGCAGCGGCAGACGGCTCGAAAGTCGGGTGCGGCACGCTCCGATCGGGCCACCTGGTATCGTTGCGCGCGCCACCGTTCGGGTCCTCGACCTGGATCAACACGTCGGCGCGAAACACGGGAGGCGCGAGCAACAGATAGCTGAGCCCCGCCAAGACGACAAGCCCGGCAACCAGCACCACGAGTTTCCAGTTTTGCAAGACGATCGCTACGTTTCTCGCAATCGGTGTGCTGTCACCGTCGCGCGAAGGCGGCTCGATGGGGGGATACGTCGTGTGTACGCTCATGACAATCGGCTCTCACCCGGTTGTGCGAGCCACACCTCGATGCGTGACGGCTCGTCGTTCGATATTCCCTTTCCAAATACTTCGGATTCCTAACTATTCGGAGACCTAAATATTGACCAGACATCGCCGTGACGCGACCAGCGGTGCGCGAGACCTATGGAGTAACCTGCTGAAACGAAGGGACTCCGCCCACGAGGCTTAGCGCCATTGGGTCGGTTGGCCTTGCGATAGGTGAGTTCGGAGAAGGCAGTACGCAGGGTTGGTTGCGCGCGGCCGAGGCGCCGTTATGCTTCTCATGTCAAATGCGGCGTCGCTGCGCAGAAGAAACCGTGACTACCGGGCGTCCGAGATCTGTCACACCATCCGTTTCGCTGACCGGTACAGTCGCCTGTTGCCTGCCGCACTGGGCAAGACGAATTGCGAGCCGCCTGTCAGTTCTGGATTCTATGAAAGCGATGCCGCGGTAGCGGGAAGTGTCGCCAAATCATGGGACTTTGTCCGATGCCCTCTCTAAGAAATGAGTTTTGAGGGTCTGCGCATTGTATGAGGCTCGTCGCGTACAAAAACGTCGCACCTTCGATTGGGGTCTCTCCTTGACGACAAACCATCGCTAGAACAGGACGCTGCTGCGATGGGTCTTACCTTCAATGACAACGTTGGTCGAAAAAGACGGAGTCTCGTATGCCACGAGCACCCGCGTCTTTCGCAGACCAGATTTCGTCCCGCCGCAAATCCACGCGCCGCGAAACAATGTCTTGCAGCTAACCTCGCTGCGGTTTAAGACGACCGGTCATATAATGGCGCCCATGAACGCTCGCCGCACCGAAGACTTTCGCGAAAAACTGCTCGAAGCAGGTGTCACGCTCTTTGCCGAAAAGGGCTTTCACGGCACTGGCGTGAGAGATATCGTCGAGCGTGCGGGCGTCCCCAAAGGCTCGTTTTACAACTACTTCGACAGCAAGGAAGCGTTTGCCGCGGCCATCGTGCGACATTACGCCGATGAACAGGCGGCCGAGTGGCAGCAGCATTCGCGACAGGCGGACTCGCCCGATCCGCTGCTGGCGCTGCGCACCGTCTACGAGCGGATCGCGGCCGATTACGAAGCTTGCGAAGATCGATGCGGGTGTCTGCTCGGCAACTTTGCGGGCGAAATCGCGCAGTCGAGCGCACTGTGCCGCGATACCGCGCGCCAAACTGTCGATGAATGGCGCGTCGGCTTTGCCGACTACCTTCGTCGGGGCCAGAACTACGGCTCAGTGCGGCAAGACTTGTCGGCAGATTCCATGGCCGACTTCTTCTGGAATGCCTGGGAAGGCAGCCTCTTGCGAATGAAGTTGGAAGACTCCGTCGAACCGCTCAAGGCCTGCGTGCACCTGATGTTCGACCAATTCTTCAAGCCCACCTCCTGACGTTTCGATCCTGATGGTGTTCCCTTTTCCTGCCGGGTCTTCGTGTTTTCAGGTCGCATTTAAGACGACCGGTCATTTCATTTACCCTACAAACGCCCATGCAAAACTTCACATTCCACAACCCCACCAAGATTCTTTTCGGTGAAGGACAAATCGCCGCACTCGACGCCCACGTCCCTCGCGACGCGCGCGTGCTCATCACCTCCGGCGGCGGCAGCATCACGCGCAACGGCGTGCTTGCGCAAGTTGAAGCGGCGCTCGGCAACCGCACGCACTTCATCTTCAGCGGCATCGAACCGAACCCGACCTACGAAACGCTGATGCAGGCCGTCGCGTTGGCGCGCGAAGAGCGTATCGACTTCCTGCTCGCCGTGGGCGGCGGCTCGGTCATCGACGGCACGAAGTTCATCGCCGCGGCGCTCAAGTTCGAAGGCGAACCGTGGGACATTCTGGCGAAGCAAGCCCCGGTCACCGACGCGATGCCGTTCGGCAGCGTCCTCACTCTGCCCGCAACCGGTTCTGAAATGAACAGCGGCAGCGTGATCAGCCATCGCGCGAAGGGCGACAAGCTGCCGTTCATGAGCGATGCGACGTTCCCCGTCTTCTCGGTGCTCGATCCGACGACGACCTACTCGTTGCCGCCGCGGCAAATTGCCAACGGCGTCGTCGATGCGTTCGTGCATGTGATGGAGCAGTACATGACCTACCCCATCAATGCAAACGTGCAGGACCGCTTTGCCGAAGGACTCCTCACCACGCTGATCGAAGTTGGTCCGCGCGCGCTGGCCGAACCGCACAACTACGAGGTGCGGGCGAACCTGATGTGGACGGCCACCCTGGCGCTCAACGGCCTCATCGGCGCCGGCGTGCCGGCGGACTGGGCTACGCACATGCTCGGCCATGAGATCACAGCACTTCACGGTCTCGATCACGCCCAGACGCTCGCCGTCGTCTTGCCCGCCATGCTGACGGTACGCCGCACGCAAAAGCACGGCAAGCTGCTGCAGTACGCCGAACGCGTATGGAACATCACTGAAGGGACCGAAGAGGAACGCGTCACCGCGGCCATCACGGCCACGCGCGATTTCTTCGAGCGCATGACCGTGCCGACGCGCCTGCGCGATTACCAGATCGGCAGCGATTCGATCGACACGCTGATCGCCAAGCTGCAAGAGCATGGCATGACTGCATTGGGCGAGCGCGCTGATGTCACGCCTGAAGTCAGCCGCAAGGTGTACGAACTGGCCGTCTAAGCCGGCTTGTCGCTTGCACT
>NZ_DATJJF010000123.1:0-6031 GCF_035492435.1 Trinickia sp. | reverse complement strand
GCCGTATGCAGGAGCATATCCATATCCACCGTAGGGGGCGACGACACAGCCGGCGAGGCCGGCCGCGGTGAGCGCGAGAACTGCTAGCAACCTGATCACGGCTTTTCTCCAACGTCAAATCGGTGCCAAACAAAAAAAAGGCCCCCGCTATAAAGGAGGGCCGAACTAGAGCGGGGTAAGACATGATGGCCTCACAACGTGAGGCAAATTCAGTGTACGTCCGCGTAGTACGCCTTGCGTTTCATCGTCATTTACACCTATTACGCCATGTGACCAGCATAGGCTGGACTTACAGACCGTTTCAAACATGCGTTTAACGACACCATGAGCGTGCTTAAGTGGTCGGAGCCTGAGGCCCTGCACGTTGCAACTCTGCTTCGGCATGCTGACGAAACGCTTGCACAAGGCGCATGCGCGCCGAGGAGTGATTCCACATGAGGCCAACCGTGCGTTTCGTAAACGGGTGGGGCAGGGGCCATTTCGCAAGCGACAAACTGACGTCTCGCGTCGCAAGCCAGTCTGGCACGAGCGACACGCCGAGCCCGCGATCGACAAGCGCTGCTATGGCATCGAGCCCGTCGAGCTCGCAGCGTTGGTGCGGCTTGATGCCGTGCTGGCGCAAGTAGGCATCGGCGAGTTGGCCGCCCACGACGTTGCGGTCATAGCGCAGAAACGGTTGCGATTGCAGCGTGGCGTGCACATCGGTTACGGTCATCGCAGCCGGTGTCAGCAGTACCAGCGGTTCCTCGCGTAAAGTCTGCCAGCCGCAGCTTTTCGGCAACTCGAAGAGCGGCTGCACAAGCACGGCCATGTCGAGATCACCGCTGACCACTTTGCGATAGAGGTCGCTGGACGTGCCAGGCTCCAGATAGATATCGATTTGCGGATGATGGGCGAGCAGGCTGGACAGCACGTTTGGAATCAGGCTCGTGATCAGCGTCTGTGTACCGCCGAGGCGCAGTTGCCCGGCGAGCGTCGACGTATCGTTCAGATCGGATCGGAGATCGCGTATTTCGCGTAGCACCGTTCGCGCGCGCTTGAGAATCCGCTCCCCGGCCTCGGTGGCGCTGACCGTGCGGCCGCTACGGCGAACGATCTTCGTGCCGAGCTCCTCCTCGAGCATCTTCACGCGCTGCGCCACCGCGGCTGCGGTCAGATCGAGATGGCGGGCCGCCTCGGCGATGGAGCCGAGATCCACGACGTAGACGAAGCTTTGCAAGTAGCGCGAATCCATCGATAGAATTTTTATCTTCTAAAGAAGTCAAAGAATACTGTTTTTAAGTACTGCCGACCACCACACTTTGCCCGTCGGCCGCAGGAAACGGCATGCGGCCTTACCAGGAGGAGTGCGGCATGCCTGTCATCGAATCAATCTCCGTTTGCTCGGTCAGCGTTCCACTCGATCGGGTGACGACTTTTGCAACGCGAACGGTCACAAAGCGCGACTATGGCCTCGTCAAGGTCCGCTCATCCGACGGCGTAGAGGGCATCGGCTTTTGCTATGTCGGCAGCGCCGGTGGTGAGCTGCTACGTGTCGCAGTCGAGCAACTGCTTGCACCGGTGCTGATTGGTCAGGATTCCTATGCAGTCGAGGGCCTGTGGCAGGCGATGTACCAGGAAGCGCTGTTGCAGGGGCGCGCGGGAACGGTCATGCGCGCAATCAGCATTCTCGATACCGCGCTTTGGGACCTCAACGCGCGCACGCATGGCGTACCCCTGCACAAGTATCTCGGTGCGGTGAAGCTTGACCGTGTGCCAGCGTACGCAAGCGGCGGCTATTACCTCGAGGGCAAGACACCGCAGAGACTCGGCGAAGAGATGGCGAGCTATGTCGAGATGGGCTTCAAGGCCGTCAAGATGAAGGCGGGCCGCTTGTCGCCGAAGGAGGAGGAAGCGCGTGTGCGCGCTGCGCGCGAAGCAATCGGCCCCGATGTAGAACTCATGATCGACATCAACAACGGCTGGAGCGATGTGACGCAGGCCATGCAGTACGTGCAGCGCTTCGAACAGTACGATCCTTATTTCATCGAGGAGCCCTTTTCTCCGGACGACATCGACAATCACGCGCGCTTATCGAAGCTGACGCGTGTGCCGATCGCGACCGGCGAAATCGGATATGGGCGTTGGTACCACAAGGAACTGCTCGACAAACAAGGCGCTGCCATTTTGCAAACCGATGCGGTGGTATGTGGTGGAATCAGCGAATGGCGCCGGGTTGCGGCGACGGCAGCGAGCTATGGCGTCGTCATGTGCCCGCATTGGTTCCATGACGTACATGCGCCGCTCGTTGCTGCGACACCCAATGCGCGCTATGTCGAGTTCTTCTGGGACGACCAGGTCTTGAACTTCCGTCGTCTCATCGATCGGCAGCTCGATTACCGCAATGGCGAGATCGAACTGCATCGAACACCGGGCCTCGGTTTCGATTTCGATGAGCAGGCGGTGGCGCGATATGGGAAATGGACGATCGTGAAATAGCCGCTCGGACGTTGGATAGGTAGTGAAGGGGAATGCCGACCCAAAAATGTAACCGAGTTGACCAGTGCGGCTTAACGCATGGCGAGCTGCTTTCGATAATTCTTTCCGTATAGCCTCATATAACGTCGCCCTCTGACTTGCGTGACGCGCGTGCCGAACTTTACGCCCGGTGAAATCTGCCCTTACAAGTCGGCACAAGTTTGCACGCCGCTTTCCGTTAGAGTGATTTCGGGTAACGGCGGCAGACGCGAGACGTCCAAAGACGCCGGCCACTTTTAAGCAGAATTAAATGAGGAGGTTAGTTTTATGAAAGCACGTGCCATCGTTTCTGGTGCGGCCTTGGCCGCTGTGCTGGCTAGTGGCGTTTGGCTGACGGCAGGGACTGCGGTTGCGCAGGAAGCGCCCGTTGACTACTCATTGGGGCACGCGCGGCTCATGCCCGTCGAATTGACCATCAACGTCGGCATGCACGGCGATCGCTATTGGGATGGTCATCGCTACTGGTCGCACGATGAATGGCAGCATCATTATCCGCACAATCGCGATCCTTGGGCCCGTCAAAATGACGATCATCGGCAAGACGAGCCGCATCACTCCTGATTCACGAGGCGCCGCAAGCTATGAGGCCTGAGGCCTCATAGCCAACATGGACTAAGGCCGACTGCCTCATGGGGCGTCGGCTTTTTAGTTGGCCCGAATGAGTACGGACGGGTCGGTCTCGTTCGCTCTGCCGTGACGCTCGGGGCGTACCCGCTCGGGGCGTATCTTTTCGATGGTCGCCCGCGCCAATTGGTTCGGACTGCCAAATTTCTGCGACGCTCTGGTGACGCGAGGCAGCCCGCAGGTTCCGTGCTTCAGTGTTGCGCCGCCGATGCATCGTGCCATTGCATCGAGTGCACCCACCTAGTGCATTTCCGACGCCATAAATCATACGAAAGCTCAAGATGGATGCGCCTTCGGAGGAAAAAAGCGCATGTACTTCTGGGAGTGACATTGCGCACGGACCTTGCTTAACAACGGCTCGATGATTAACGAGAGTCCGAGGAGCCGCCGTGATTCCCACCATTCAAACAGGAAAACGCGCCGATTCACAGGGCACTACGGAGTTTTCTTTGCCGCAGGACGTCGCTGTCTCCCAGCGACCAGGATTCGAGCAAGACATGGTATCTGGGCTGCGGCGCTATGCGATGCGGCATCGCGACCTGACACTCACGAGCGTTTTCCAGCCCATCTTTAGCCTGGCGCACTTGCGCGCAGTCGGCTACGAAGCGCTGTTGCGCGCGCACGATGCCTTCGACTGTCCGGTTCCACCGCTCGATGTGTTCGGCGATGCGGCCCGGCAGGGCGAGCTTCATCACGTTGACCGCCTTGCGCTCAATCTGCACCTCGCCAACTTCAAGATGTTGGGGGCCGAGTGCGAATGGCTCTTTTTGAACGTGCACGCTGGTGCACTGAGCGATTCCTATCACGCAGGGGCATTCTCCGCGAGCCTTTCTCGCCTGAATTTGCCACCGCGCCGGATCGTGCTCGAGATGCAGGAGGCGAGCCTCCATGACCTCGATCGCATCGCCGACGAAGTCCGGTACTTTCGGGAGCAGGGCTTTCTCATTGCGCTCGACGATTTTGGTGCGGGCGATTCGAACCTCGAGCGCATCTGGCAGATTGACCCTGACATTGTGAAGATCGACCGAATGATGCTCTCGCGTGCGGCCCATCGCACGCAGGCGGAGGCGATTCTGCCGGGCTTCGTGTCGCTGCTGCACGAAGCGGGCAAGCTGGTTTTGATCGAAGGGGTTGAGACCGAGCATGAGGCGCAACTCGCGTTTGCGTGCGATGCCGATTTCGTACAGGGCTTTTATTTCGGTCGTCCCGGCGCAGGACACGCGGACAGTGCGTACGCCGCGGAGCGCATTGGCAAGTTGGCCAACCATCACCGTTCCGAATGCGAGGCGCGCGAGCGCCGCACCGCGACGCGCCTCGCGCCGTATATCCGCGCATTCATGCGGGCCGGCGAGCGGTTGGCGTCGGGCGAGCTGCTCGAGGAAGTCTGCTGGAATTTCCTTGCGCTCGATCGCGCGGCGCGGTGTTATCTGCTCGATGGGCAAGGCCGGCAGGCTGGCCGCAACATCGTCATGCGCGCCGATCGGCCCGGCAACGAGGCGCGCTTCACGCCCGTCGCCGATGCAGAGGGCGCCAACTGGATGCGCCGGCCGTATTTTCGTGCGGCAATCGAGGCGCCCGAGCGCGTGCACGCGACGAAGCCCTACTTGTCCATCAACGAGGCGCTGCCTTGTGTGACGTTATCGCTGGCGGTACGTGTGCGGGAGCAGCTCTGCGTGTTGTGTGGGGATATCGATTGGCTCGAGGAGCGTGGAGGTTGAATGTGGGCGTGCTCCCGCTCGGCTACTTCTACTTCTGTGCGATGACTGGGATTTCACGCAGCCGTCTTTCGCCTCGGGCTTCATCTAGTGCTTGCAGCACGACAGGGCTCGTCGCAGCCTGGATCGACAACTGAGCCGCCAGTAATCGCTCTTTGCGCTTGGCCTGCACAAGCGTCGCAAGCTTCACGTGACCGTAGCCGCGCACACGAGAATGCACTTGGGCTAGCTCCACAACTGTGTCCGCGTTCGTCGCGTTGGCGGCGGCGAACGCCGACGCCATCGTCGCTTCATAATCGTCGGCGAGTGCTCGCTCCATGCGGCGCTCGCGTGTGCGGCCGAACGGATCGAACGCCGTTGCGCGCAAGCGGCGGCATTGGGCGAGCACACCGAGCACCGGCCACAGCCATTGCCCAAATGAGGACTTGCGTGGCACGCCATCTGCTCGGGGTTTGGCGAGCGCTGGCGGCGCAAGGTTGAATTTCAGGCGGAAGTCCTTGCCCGCCGTTCCTTCGAATTGGGCTTCAAGGGCTGCCCTGAAAGCAGGCTCAGCGTAGAGGCGTGCCACTTCGTACTCGTCCTTAACAGCCAGCAGTCGATAGAACGTCGTCGCCACAGCCACAGTGAGCCGCACGCTGTCCATCTCGGGAAGCCGGTTGCCTGCGCGCATTGCTGCCGCCACGAGCGCGCGATAGCGCGCGACATAACGCGCCCCACCATACGCTTGCAGCCGCGATTCCCGATCTGCGATGAGCGCGTTCACGTCGCCGAGCGTCTCAGGCATGGTCAACGGTGCATCGGTGCCCTGGGCCGTCTGTCCCGATCCATGCCGCTGCGCCCACAGTTGCTCGAGCGAGCTGGCATCGCCCGCGGCTAGACGCCCGATCGAGAAGGCGAGACGGTTCGTCGGCACAGCGACACCGTTGAGCTCGATGGCGCGCATGAGCGAGGAGAGCGACAAAGGAATGAAACCGAGTTGCCAGGCGAAGCCGAGCATCAACATGTTCGCGCCGATGGTGTCACCCAAGAACCTTGAAGCGAGCGCCTGCGCATCGCAACTGGACATGAATCCGGCGCCCGCCGCATGCCGCATTTTCTCGAGCAGGGCATCGGCATGCAGGTTGGCGTCGGGGTTTTGCACGAACGTCCCGGTCGGAATCGCATGGGTATTGACG
>NZ_DATJJF010000122.1:0-48104 GCF_035492435.1 Trinickia sp. | reverse complement strand
GATCAGGTCGCCACTTTCGATGGGCGTCAGATGGGCAAACCAGGCACGCATGAGCGCGCGCTCGCGCAGCTGCAAGCGATGCGCGGGCGCGTAGTCGAGTTCCATAGCGCGCTTTGCCTCTTCGATAGCGCGCGCGACATCGCCCAAACCACGGACATCGTCACGCAGGTGCGCTTTCGGGACCTGCCGGATGTGGAACTGGAGGCCTATTTGCACGCCGAAACGCCTTACGACGTCGCCGGTAGTGCGAAGGCGGAGGGCCTCGGCATCGCGCTCATCGACTCGATCGATTCGAGCGACCCAACCGCCCTCATCGGCCTGCCGCTCATTGCGCTCACGCGAATGCTGCGCGAAGCGGGCTACCCCCTTTTCGGAGGTGCACAATGAGTGGCACGCTTTATTTGATCCCGAACGCGCTCGGGGAAGGCGACGCGGCAACGCTCGCGACCGTGCTGCCGGCAACCGTCGTCGCACGTGCCGCATCGCTCGCTTACTACATCGGCGAAAACGCGAAGACAACGCGCTCGTTTCTGAAAAAGGTCGGCACCGAGCGGCCGATCCAGGAAATCGAAATTCGCGAGCTCAACGTGAAGACGCCCGCCGCTGAAATCGACAGACTACTCTCGCCCGTGCTTGCCGGGACAGACGCAGGGCTGGTTTCGGAGGCCGGCTGCCCGGCCGTCGCCGATCCCGGCGCGCTGCTTGTGCGTCGCGCGCACGAACGCGGCGTGAAGGTCGTGCCGCTCGTTGGCCCCAGCTCGATCCTGCTTGCACTCATGGCCTCGGGCATGAACGGTCAGCGTTTCGCTTTTCACGGCTACCTGCCTGTCGATGCGGCCGAGCGCGCGAAAAAGCTGAAGGAGCTGGAACAGCAATCGCGCAAGGTCCACGAGACCCAAATCTTCATCGAAACGCCGTATCGCAATCGCGCGCTGCTCGATGCGCTGCTCGCCGGCCTGGCGCCGTCGACGCTCGTCGCGGTCGCCGTCGACCTCACACTGGACACAGAACGCATTGTCAGCCGCCCAGTGTCGGAATGGAAAAAGAATGCCGGCGCGCTCGATTTTCACAAGCGGCCGGCGATTTTCCTGATGTTGGCTAGCTGAACCAGTCCCGGAGAGGATGGCGCGATTGGCCGATCAATCAAGGCTCAGACGGTTGGTCACCAGCGCCTTCACGGCCGCGCTGCCTACAGCGGCGCCAAATCTGCGCGCCAGCCGGCCAGACAACCCTTCCGTCACCGTATAGTCGACGACGCGCGGGGCCTTGATGACTTCACGCGCGACATAGCGGGTGTCGCCAAAGCCGTCGGCGAGCCCCAGCTCGACGCTCTTTGCGCCGGTCCAGAAGAGCCCCGAGAAGATTTCGGGGGTCTCGTGCAGCCGCTTGCCGCGGCCTTCGCGCACGGCGTCGATGAACTGCTGGTGGATCTCGTCGAGCATCGCTTGCGCGTGCTGATCCATCGCAGGGGTCTCGGGAGAGAACGGATCGAAGAAGCCCTTGTTGGCACCGGCCGTGTGCAAGCGCCGCTGAACGCCAAGTTTGTCCATGAGCCCCGTAAAGCCAAACCCGTCCATCAACACGCCGATCGAGCCGACGATGCTGGCTTGGTTGACGAAGATCTTGTCGCCGGCCACCGCGATGTAATACCCGCCCGATGCGCACATGTCGCCCACGACGACATAAAGCGGTTTCGACGGGTATTTCTCACGCAGGCGGCGAATCTCGGCGTTGATGATGCTCGCCTGCACCGGGCTGCCGCCGGGACTGTTGATCTGCACGATGACGCCGGCGGTGTCGGCATCATCGAATGCGCGGCGCAAGGCTCGGCCGACGTCGTCGGCGTTCGCCCCGCTGTCCGCAGCGATCTCGCCATCGATCTTGACGAGCGCGGTGTGGCGGCCCGTCGCCGCCACCTTGTCACCCGCCGCATGGAACACGCTGAGCGCGATCAGCGCAAGGACCGCGAGGAACGCGAAGCGAAAAAAGATTCGCCAACGTCGCGCCGCGCGTTGCTCCGTGATAGCAGCGAGGGCAATGCGTTCGAGCGCCGCCCGCTCCCAGTTCGATTCGTTGCCAGGCGTTGCCGAACGCGGCGACGATGGCCCAGGAGTGTCGGCACCATCACGCGGGTCAGGGGTCGGGGTATCGGCCATGCGTCGATCAATAGGAGATTGAAAAGAGATGAAGGGAACGGAGTCGAACGTATGCCCAGGCGAACGACCGGGGTAAGCTGAGAGCTGAAAATCGGACAAAGGGCGATCGAAGCGTCACGACCGGCACCAGCACCAGCACCGACAATGACTCAACTCGCCGGATGCAAGGCGTCCTCGGGCAGCCAGAACACGGCGCGGCCCTCGAGCGTCTCGCGCTCCTCGACGCTCACCGGCCGCAGCTTGCCCCCTCGGCACGGACCGCCTACGCAGCGCCCCGATTCTGGCGCGTAAAGCGCGCCATGCGTCGCGCACATCAAGTATAAGCCCGAAGAGTCGAAGAACTGACCCTCGACCCAATCTAGCTCCATCGGCACATGCGCGCAGCGGTTCAGATAGCCGTAAGCGACGCCACCGAACCGGATAAAGAAGACCACCGCATCTTGGCCGCAATGCTTCGCGGCCATGCGCACGGCCGCCCCGCCCTCGACGAGCTCGTTCGCCGCGCAAACGCGCCGGGCCTCGCGTGGGGCGTCGTGCGCTGCGCTCATGCGTACTCCCGAAGCCAGTGCCTAAGCGCCGGCACGTTCTCGGCGACGAACCGGGGCGCGAGCGCGGTGAGCGCATCCACCGGATGGGCGCCGTAGGCGACAGCGACGCCAGCCGCGCCGGCATTTATCGCCATCTGCAGATCGTGCGTCGTGTCGCCGATCATCAGCGTGCGGCCGAGATCCTGCCCCAGCTCGCGCGTGAGCTCCTGCAACATGGCCGGATGCGGTTTCGAAAACGTCTCGTCGGCGCAGCGCGTGCCGTCGAAGAACCGTGTGAGCTGCACTTCGTCGAGCGCGCGATTGAGGCCCACGCGACTCTTGCCTGTCGCCACGGCCAGCAGATAGCCCCGATCGCGCAGTTCCTCCAGCAACTCCCGCACGCCCTCGAACAGCACCGTCTCGACGCCCGTCAACAAAAAGTGGTGGCGATAGCGTTCGGCGAGCCTCGGGTAGTCGTGCGGATCGAGCGACGGCGCAGCGATGGCGAGCGCATCGCGCAGGCCGAGGCCGATCACGTAGCTGGCGGCTTCGTCCGTCGGCACCGGCACACTGAGATCGCGGCAGGCGGCCTGGATGCTGCGCGTGATGTGCGCCGTCGAGTCCATCAAGGTGCCGTCCCAGTCGAAGACGATCAAATCAAATTGCTGTCGAGCCATCGCGTCGCGCCTCGTCCCTCTGTTGGTTGCGTTGTTGATTGAGCTGATCCACAAAACGTCGGCATTCGTCGGGCAGCGGCGCCTCGAACGTCAATGACTCCCCCGTTACCGGGTGCGTGAGCGAGAGCCGGTGGGCGTGCAGGAACATCCGCTTGATGCCCGGGCGCGCGTCGGCCCTCGCGAGCGCCTTGTTGAGCGTGAAATCGCCGTATTTGACGTCCCCCACGATCGGCAGCCCGAGGTGGGCCAGATGCACGCGGATCTGGTGTGTGCGGCCGGTTTTCAATTCCGCCTCGACGAGCGCGTAGTCGGACCACCGGTCGAGAAGCTGAAAAACGGTATGCGACGGCATCCCATCAGGCTGTATGCGCACACGGCGCTCGCCGTCGGCCGTCACGTACTTGAAAAGCGGTTCCTTGACGGCTCGGCGCCGCCCCCAATCGCTGGCCCACTGCCCATGCGCGCAAGCGTAATAGCGCTTATCCATCCGGTTTTCACGAATCTGCTCGTGCAAGCCGACGAGCGCCACACGCTTTTTCGCGAGCATGAGCACGCCCGACGTCTCACGATCGAGCCTGTGCACCAGTTCGAGAAACTTGCCGTGCGGCCGCGCTTCGCGCATCTGCTCGATGACGCCGAATGCAATCCCGCTGCCGCCGTGCACGGCGACGCCTGCGGGCTTGTTGATTACGAGCAGGTATTCGTCCTCGAACAGCACCTCAAATCGAGCAGGAGGTGCTACGGCGACGGGCGCATGATCGACGTGCGCGGCCATCCGCACGGGTGGCACGCGCACCACATCGCCCAATACAAGCCGGTATTTGGCATCGACGCGGCCCTTGTTGACCCTGACTTCCCCGCTACGCAAAATCCGGTAGATATGGCTTTTGGGTACACCCTTACAGACACGCAACAAAAAATTATCGATCCGCTGACCGGCAGCACCGTCGTCTACCTGTATCATCGTGACTTGGTCGCCTGCGACCTGTTTCTGGGAAACTTTGCCTAACTCATTCATTCTGAATATAATTTGCCCAGCAGCCTGCGGTTGCCGGCGGTTTTGCCGGAAGTCTGGCGGGTTGTGCGGAAATACTGCCAGAAAGCGTCATTTTACTTGCTTGGCAGTACCCACGGGCTGGTTGCTCGCCCTGGCATCGAGTAGCAACGAGTTGCACGCACGGCATTCGTCGCGGCAAGGACGGCGCCCACAGGCGCGTTCGGTCGTGGCCGATGCTGACGGTAACGGAACTTTGGTAAAAAAGAATTCGTCAGGAGCGCGTCGCCTTCGCGCGTTGTGTGGCCGATGCGAGAAGCTCCTGATCGCGAAAATCACGGCGAGCGCCATGAACGTTGCGCACTATGCGGCGTTTCGGCGACGTCAAAACTGGCGAGACACCCGCGCGGCTGTCGAGCGCCCCGGGCTTTGTGCCGCCTTGTCGAACGCGGCTTCGTCCTGGGCCTTGAGACGTGCAGCGCACGATGAGCTCCGCGGCACGGCCGCGCGGCAGCGAAAAGCGCGCCCTGGGCAACGCCGTTATTTGAAGCCGTGTTCGCATGCGCCCGGCGGCTCGCGGTCCTATTTCATCCGCGGCGAGCCCCTAGAAGGCAATTCTCCCCGCCATTTTTTCCGCTCCAGCGTGCTTGTCATAACAAAGACGCGGCGCGCCGCCGCGAGCACCGTTTCGGCCCGGATGGCCATCGGCGCTCTCAGGCGAAGCCGCTCTGGAGCCGTTCAATGAAACGCATGTTGTTCAATGCTACGCAGCAGGAAGAACTGCGCGTAGCCATCGTCGATGGGCAAAAACTCATCGACATCGATATCGAAACTGCCGGACGCGAGCAGCGTAAGGGCAATATCTACAAGGGCATCGTTACCCGCATCGAGCCCTCGCTCGAGGCCTGCTTCGTCAATTACGGCGAAGACCGCCACGGCTTCTTGCCATTCAAGGAAGTCGCCCGCCAGTACTTCCGCGACGGCGTCGACATGCGCTCGGCGCGCATCCAGGACGCGCTGCGCGAAGGGCAGGAACTCATCGTGCAGGTGGAAAAGGAGGAGCGCGGCAACAAGGGGGCCGCCCTCACGACCTTCATCTCGCTCGCAGGCCGCTACCTCGTTCTGATGCCGAACAACCCGCGCGGCGGTGGTGTTTCGCGCCGTATCGAGGGCGATGATCGCCAGGAGCTGCGCGAGACGATGGCGCAGCTGCAACTGCCCGAGGGCATGAGCATCATCGCGCGCACGGCAGGGATCGGCCGCAGCGCTGAGGAGCTGCAGTGGGATCTCAACTACCTCATGCAGCTGTGGCGTGCGATCGAAGCAGCCTCGCAAAGCGGCCAGCCCGGTCAGCCGATGCTGATCTACCTCGAATCGAGTCTCGTCATCCGGGCGATTCGCGACTACTTCCAGCCCGACATCGGTGAAATCCTCATCGATACGACCGAAATCTATGAGCAGGCGCGCGCCTTCATGGATATCGTCATGCCGGACAACGTCGGCAAGGTGAAGCGTTACCACGACGATGTGCCGCTTTTCTCGCGGTTCCAGATCGAGCACCAGATCGAGACGGCCTACTCGCGCACCGTGCCCCTGCCATCGGGCGGCGCGATCGTCATCGACCACACCGAAGCGCTCGTGGCGATTGACGTCAACTCGGCGCGCGCCACCAAGGGTGCCGACATCGAGGAAACGGCAACGCGCACCAATCTGGAAGCGGCCGACGAAGTCGCCCGCCAACTGCGACTGCGCGACCTCGGCGGTCTCATCGTCATCGATTTCATTGACATGGAATCGTCGAAAAGCCAGCGCGAGGTGGAGCAGCGCCTGAAGGATGCGCTCAAGCATGACCGCGCCCGCGTGCAGATGGGCAAGATCTCGCGCTTTGGCCTCATGGAGCTTTCGCGCCAGCGGCTGCGCCCGGCCCTCTCCGAAGGCAGCCACGTCACCTGCCCGCGCTGCAACGGCACAGGCCACATCCGCGATACCGAATCGTCCGCACTGCAAGTGCTGCGGATCATTCAGGAAGAAGCGATGAAGGAGAACACGGCGGCCATCCACTGCCAGGTGCCCGTCGAAGTCACCGCGTTCCTGCTCAACGAAAAGCGCCAGGAGATCAATAAGATCGAATCGCGCTTCAAAGTCAACGTCGTCCTTATTCCGAACAAGCATCTCGATACGCCGCATTACAAGCTCGAGCGCCTGCGCCACGACGACGCGCGCCTCGACGATCCGCGCGCATCGTGGAAGATGGCCGAGGAAGCCGCACGCGAGCTCGAATCGGAAACCGGCTACAGCAAGCGTGCCGAGGACACCAAGCCGAAGCAGGAAGCAGCCGTGAAGGGCATTACGCCCGAAAAACCGGCCCCGACCGCCCCGGCGCGTGCGCCGGCGGCTCAGACGGCGGGCTCCGCAGCAGCCGGCACGCCGGCTCGCGCGGGCGGTGGCTTTATCGGCTGGCTGAAGAACCTCTTCGGTGTACAGCCGGCCGCTGCGCCCGAGGTGGCCCCCGAGCCGCCCACGCCAGCCCGGCCCGCCCGCGAAGGCACGCCGCGCAGCGCGGAGCGCAACGGCGAGCGCAACAACCGCAACCGGCGCGGCGGCGCAACGCGGGAAGCCGCAGCGCGTGGTGACGGCGTCGCCGGATTGCGTCAGGCACAACAGCAGCCTTCCCAACGACGCGAAGAGCAGCAACCGCGCGAAGGCCGCGGCACGCGTGAGCAACGCGAAGGCCGAGAAGCGCGCGACGGTCGTGCAGAGCGTGCACAGGAGCGTGCGGAACGCGCTGAGCGCCCGGATCGTGGCGAACGAGCGGAACGTGCGGAGCGGACCGAACGCGTCGAACGGGCGGAACGGGCGGAACGGGCCGAGAGTTCGGAGCGGGCCGACCGGTCGCAAGCGGCCGAAATGGCACCGCGCGGTGAGCGCCAGGAGCGCGGCGACCGTGCGGAGCGTCGTGATCGCAACGAGCGCCCCGAGCGCCGCAAATCGTTCACCGAAGTCGCCGATGTGGCGACGCGGCCAGACGCTGAGGCAGAGGCCCCGGCAACGACGAACAGCGGCAGCGCGGGTCAAGAAATGGCGGTGCCCGAACAGGACACCGTCGGGCATGACGGTGAAGAGCGCCGCCGCCGTCGCCGCGGACGCCGTGGCGGTCGGCGCGAGCGCGACGAGGAAGTGACCAATGTCACGCATGCCGCTGATGTCGCCGAAGCGGAAGGTACCGTCGCCTCGGTGCCCGCTGTCGCTGCCGCACCCGTGCCTGCAGCGGCTGCCGCGTCGGAGCTGAAGCAGCCCGTCGAGGCCGCGTTGCAAGACGGTGTCCAAGCAGCGGCGCCGCGTGCCGCCGAGGAACGCGTGGTGGTAACGCCCGTCGAGACTCAGTCGCCAGTCGCAACGGCGTTGCCGGAGACCGCAGCTGAAGCAACGCAGGAAACACACCCCGCGCCCGTCGCGGAAATCGGTGCGGTAGCCAGCGCGCCGAGCGCTGACGCCCAGCAGGCAGAACCAGCTGTAGCGACTGAACGAGCCTTGCCGGCCGAACCGGTCTCGACGGCTGCTGCCACCGAAGCTGTGCAGCCTGAAGCACCCGCCGCTCATGTCGAGTCACAGCCGCTTTCGGCCACGGCAACCGCTGCGCCGGCAGAAGCTGCGCCGACGCCCGCATCGGAGCCTGCTCCGGCGCCCGTGTCGGAAAGCGTAACGGCCGTGCAAGCGGCGCCAGTGCTCCCCCTGACGCCGGCCACCGCGCCTGCGCCCGAGGAAACGCCGGCTGAGCAAGTCATGACACAAATCGAAACGACGGAGCCTGCAGGTCGCCCGCGCGCAACTGCCGAAGCCACACCGGCTACGCACGCGAATGGTCTGTCGAGTGGCCGTTCGTCGGTCGACCTCCAATCGATGCTCGACTCCGTCGGCCTCGTCTGGGTCAAGACCGATGCGGATAAGCTGCATGCAGCTCAAGAAGCCGCGGCGCATAGTGCGACACCGACGCGCGCGCAACGTGAGCGCAAGTCGCCGCCTGCGCTCGATGCGACGCCGATGCAGCAAATCGAGACACGCAAAGCCGAGTAATTCGCTCGGCACCGCGCCGGTGTAAAAGGCGCCGCGACTGCACCCCAAGAGTTGGACGCGACTCCAACCTTGGGGTTTTTTCATGGACGCACGGACGGTCGAAGCTTTAGCCAGCTTTCAGTATGCGAGCCGGCTTGCGCGCGTTCCGTTAGAATGGGCGTCTAGTTCCTTTTACAGTTGATCATGTCCCGCCGCATCATTCCGGTCGCCGATATCAGCGCAGCTCCCGATGTCGCCGGCACGCCGTTCGCACCGCGTGGGATCGTGACCGATACGCTTGCGAGACCAATGCGCGATCTGCGCATATCGGTCACCGACCGCTGCAATTTCCGCTGCGTTTATTGCATGCCGCGCGCCGTTTTTGGCAAAGACTATCCATTTTTGCCGCATGACGCGCTGCTGACGTTCGAGGAGATCGAGCGCCTCGCTCGCCTCTTCGTTGCGCACGGCGTCGAAAAAATCCGATTAACGGGCGGAGAGCCACTGCTTCGCAAGAACATCGAGGGGCTGATCGAGCGCCTCGCGCTGCTCACAACGCCCGAAGGTCGCCCGCTCGACATCACGTTGACGACGAATGGCTCAATTCTCGCCCGCAAAGCGCGCTCCCTTAAGGACGCGGGCTTGACGCGCGTCACAGTCAGTCTCGACGCGCTCGACGACGCGCTTTTCAAGCGCATGAACGACGCTGACTTTGCGGCCTCGAGCGTGCTCGAGGGCATCGAGGCGGCGCTTGAGGTGGGACTCGCGCCCATCAAGGTCAATATGGTCGTCAAGCGCGGCACGAACGACAGCGAGATTGTCCCGATGGCGCGTCGCTTCAAGGGCTCCGGCGTCGTACTGCGTTTCATCGAGTATATGGACGTCGGCACGTCGAACGGCTGGAACATGACCGAAGTGCTTCCTTCCGCCGACGTCGTCAGCCGCATCTCAGCGCAGTTCCCGCTTGTGCCACTCGAGCCCCATACGCAGGCAGAAACCGCGCAGCGTTGGGGCTATGCCGACGGCAGCGGGGAAATCGGCGTCATCTCGAGTGTGACGCGCGCGTTTTGCACCAGCTGCACGCGTGCGCGCTTGTCGACGGAGGGCAAGCTTTACTTATGCCTGTTCGCGTCGTCGGGGCATGATCTGCGCGCGCTCGTGCGCAGCGGTGCCTCCGATGCCGAGATTGGGACGGCCATCGCTCGCATTTGGCAGGTGCGCGACGACCGTTATTCTTTGTTGAGAGGAAGCGCGACGGCCGCTGGGCAACAGGCTGCCGGCTCACGCATCGAAATGTCGTACATCGGCGGATGAGCGGTATCACTACCACACAACCCGTCTCGCCTACGCGCATATCGGGGCTGATTCTCGCCGGCGGGCGCGGCACGCGCATGGGCGGCGTCGACAAAGGGCTTCAGCCCCTCAACGGCGAACCGCTCGCGCTGCACGTCGCAAAACGCATCGCGCCGCAAGTCAATGGCCTGTTCATCAGCGCCAACCGCAATCTCGACGCATACTCAGCACTCGGTGCACCGTTCGGCGCACGCGTCGTATCCGACGAATCGGGCGACTTCCCAGGCCCGCTCGCCGGCATCCTGGCGGGCTTGCGGGCGACCGACGCCGAACTGATGCTCTGTGTGCCTTGCGACGCGCCTAATTTGCCGATCGATCTGGCATCGCAGCTCGTTCGCGCGCTCGAGGGAGCGCGCGCCGATATCGCGACTGTCGTCACGCGGGGTCCGTTAGGACACTCCTCGCTACACCCCGTTTTCGCGCTGCTGCGCACCGCGCTCGCGGCCGACCTCGCCGATACCCTGGCCCGCGGCGAGCATAAGGTTCGCGCGTGGTACGCGCGCCACATGAGTGTGGAAGTGACCTTTGCGGATGAGCACGCGTTTTACAATGCCAATTCTTTGCAGGAACTCGCCGAGCTCGAGCGTGCAGAGCCTCTAAGGCGCGAGCCGTAAGCGAAAGGCTATGCCGAATGAGGCATGTCTTTCCAGAGAGGGTCGCCACTCGCGGCACTGTCTTGTCAATATCCCGGCGAAGCGCTGCATTCGATCACCGATGACAACGTCCGACAACATTTCCAGCTGTATTTCCGAACACGAGGCACAGGCCCTGTCTGTCGGGGCTGCGCAGGCCATCTTACGACGCTGGGCACAACCGGTAACAACGGTTGAGCGTTTGGCGCTGCGAAGCTGCCTCGATCGCGTCCTCGCCGAGGACGTGGTATCACCCATCGACGTACCGGCACACGACAATGCCGCGATGGATGGCTACGCATTCGCCGGGGCCGTATTGGCCGAAACAACGGCCGGTACCCAGGGCCCAGGCGATGCTACTCAGCTCGCCCTCGATGTGGCGGGTCGGGCGCTCGCCGGTCATCCGTTCACAGGCGCACTTGCGGCGCGGCAATGCGTGCGCATCATGACGGGCGCGCCGATGCCAGCGGGGTGCGATACCGTCGTCCCGCAAGAGCTTGTGACGCGCAGCGGCGAGCGCATCGTGTTCGACGCCCGCGGCCTCGAGCGCGGCGCAAATCGCCGGCGCGCTGGAGAAGACTTGGCCCGCGGATGCTTGGCGCTGCACGCGGGACGCATCATGCGTGCATCCGACATCGGCCTTCTCGCTTCGCTCGGCATCGCAGAAGTGGCCGTACGTCGCCGACTGCGCGTGGCTTTCTTCTCGACCGGTGACGAACTGCGCTCGATCGGCGAACCGCTCGATACGGGTTGTGTGTATGACAGCAATCGCTACACGCTCTGGGCGATGCTGACGCGCCTCAATGTCGAAGTGCTCGATCTCGGGGTCGTCCGCGATGATCCGGCCGCACTCGTTACGGCCTTCCGATCTGCGGCGCAATGCGCCGACGCCGTGTTGAGCTCGGGCGGCGTATCCGTTGGCGAAGCGGACTTCACTCGCCGCACGCTGGAAACGCTGGGTGACGTTGCGTTCTGGCAGCTCGCCATGCGCCCTGGCCGGCCGTTCGCGTTTGGCCGGGTTTGGCCGGATGGTCAGCAAGGCCGCGAGCGCGACGAACGCGCCGCTCTCTATTTCGGGTTGCCGGGCAATCCCGTTGCGGTGATGGCGACGTTCTACCAGATCGTGCGCGGGGCACTGCTCTCGATGTCGGGTGCAGATGCGCCCGCGCCACTGCAGCTCGCGGCGAGCGCAACCGCCCCGATCAAAAAGCGCCCGGGCCGAACCGAGTACCTGCGCGGCATCGCGTCCCGGGAGCACGACGGATCGTGGCGCGTCACGCCGACGCGCTCGCAAAGCTCTGGCGTCTTGAGTTCGATGAGCGAAGCCAACTGCTTTATCATCCTCGCGCACCAGCAAGGCGACATCGTCGCGGGTGACAGCGTCGACATCATGCCCTTTGAAGGGCTCATTTGATCAACGAACAGAGGTCAATCGGTCTCTTGGGAGCTCCCCTGCACATGAAGAAACAAATTGCGTCGATCGCCCCAGGCCAGACGGCCAAAGCGCTGATCCTCGTCTACTTGACATTCAGCGTGCCCATCGTCCTGCTCGGGATGCTGGTCGCATTTATCAAATACGGCTCGGTTGAGCTGAGCACCATCTTCAGCGCACTTTTGCTGAATGCGATTCTCGGCTTCATCCTGCTTTGGATTGCCTGCCACGCCTACAACTGGGTCGCCTCGCGTTTCGGCGGCATCGAAATCGTCCTTTCAGACGCGCCGGAGGAGGCGTGAAGCACAGCATGACGAACACAACAAACACAACGATCCGCGCTGCCATACCGGCCGACATCGGCGCCATGCTGGCACTGATGCACGAGTTGGCCGAATTCGAAAAACTCACGCATCTTTTCGAGGCAACCGAGGGCAACCTGCACGATGCACTGTTCGGTGCCCGCCCAAGTGCCGAAGCGCTCGTGGCCGAGCACGATGGGCACCTCGTCGGCTATGCAGTGTTCTTTCATAATTTTTCGACCTTCCTCAGCCGGCGTGGGTTGTATCTGGAAGATCTCTATGTTCAACCCGCCCTGCGCGGCAGCGGGCTTGGGACAGCGTTCTTGCGGCGCTTGGCAGCCATCGCTGTCGAGCGTCGCTGCGGCAGGTTCGAATGGTCGGTACTCGACTGGAATCAGCGCGCGATCGACTTTTATACGAAGATGGGAGCGACCGTCCTACCCGACTGGCGGATCGTCCGCGTGGCCGATGACGCGCTCCTGAAACTCGCCGATGGCGCGTAGCTGAGCGCGCCACCAGGTACCCGCGCACGCATCACCCTTCGGTTCAGAGGAAGTCCCTTTTCGGCTTCGCCTATGGCGAGGCCTGCCGGCTTCCTCTACGCGGCCATGCCCGGCCCAGGTCAGGGCAAACGCTTCGACCGGGATTGGGTCCGCTTGGGATTTGGCCTGATTGGGATTCGGCGAGCGAACCACCGAGCGAAGCCGCCCCTCCCACACGCTGGGGCGACTTCCACGTCAAGCTTCCTGCTCAGGAAGGCTCAACTGCGCTTCGCCTAGTAGCGCCTCCATCTGATCGCCCGGCAAGGCTTCCACTTCGCGCAGCTTGCTGCTCATCACCCGCGTCCGGCGCTCCGCAGCTTCGATTGAACGAGCAACCGTTTCGAGTTGCGACTTCGTCTTCGCCAGCACGTCGCCGAACTTGCCGAACTCAGTCTTCACCGCCCCCAAGACCTGCCACACTTCGCTAGAACGCTTTTCGATGGCAAGCGTGCGAAAGCCCATCTGCAGACTGTTGAGCAGTGCCGTGAGTGTCGTAGGTCCCGCGATGGTCACCCGGTAGTCGCGCTGAAGCTGGTCCGTGAGACCCGGCCGGCGCAGCACTTCGGCGTACAGGCCCTCCGTCGGCAGAAAGAGTAGCGCGAAGTCAGTCGTATGAGGCGGCGCCACGTATTTTTCCGCAATCGTGCGAGCCTCATTGCGCACGCGGGCCTCGAGCGCACGTGATGCCTCCTCCACAGCCGCGGGATCGGCGCGCTCTTGTGCATCGATAAGCCGTTCGTAATCCTCGCGAGGAAACTTTGCGTCGATCGGCAGCCAGACCGGTAGAGCGGTTCGGCCGCCCTCGCCGCCTGCGCTTGCAGCGCGCCCCGGCAGCTTGATCGCGAACTCGACGCGCTCGCTGCTTTTCGGAATAGTCGCAACGTTCTTGGCGTATTGCTCGGGCGTCAGGATCTGCTCGAGCAGCGCCTCGAGTTGCACCTCGCCCCAGGTGCCGCGCGTCTTCACGTTCGTCAGCACCTTCTTCAAGTCGCCGACACCAGCCGCGAGCGTCTGCATTTCTCCGAGCCCACGATGGACCTGCTCGAGGCGATCAGAGACTAGCTTGAACGACTCGCCAAGACGCTGCTCCAGTGTCGCGTGCAGCTTCTCGTCCACCGTGCGGCGCATTTCCTCGAGCTTCGTGGCATTGTTGGCCTCGATGTCTTTAAGGCGCTGCTCGAGCGTCGCACGAACCTCCGAAAAGCGGCGGTCGTTCGCTTCAGTCAGCTGAGCGAGCTGCTGTGCCAGCGTGTCCCCGAAACGCTTGAGCGTGGCGCCCTGCTCCTCGCGTGCCTCGAGCGCCTGTCGCTGCAGACTTTCCCTCATCGCGTCGAGCTGCTTCGCGTTCGTATCGATGAGTTGAGCAAGACGCGCGGCAAAGGTATTGATCTGCTGGTTCTGAACCGTGGCCACGCTCGTCAGCTGCGCCGCGAGCGTTTGCTGGAATTGCGCGAATCCGCCGCCCAGCTCCACCCGAGATAGCCGTGAAGTCTCGGCGATCTCACCGCGCAGTTCGCGCTCGAGCCGCTCATAAGCGCGCGCTTGTGTCTGCCCTGCCGTCTCAATGCACTCGCCCAGTTCGTCGAGCGCGGCGCGATCGTTCGCCCGAGCAAGACCGCGCAGCGCCACCGCCAGTACAACCGCAAGCACGATGACGGCAATGGCAAGCGCAATCGTCAACGTCATCATGCGCGTGCTTTCCCGATCACTTCCGGGTTGATGGGATTCGGCGGCCGTCCGGCGCGCGGCCCGACCCCAAGCGCTGCCATCAGGTTATCGGCGGCAAGGTTCGCCATGGCGCGGCGCGTTGCCGTGCTGGCGCTCGCGATATGCGGTGTGAGCACGACATTCGGAACCTCGAGCAAGGCGTGATGCACACTTGGCTCGCCTTCGAAGACGTCGAGGCCCGCGGCAGCAATCCGCTTCTCGCGTAGCGCCTCGGCGAGCGCCGCGTCGTCGACGATGCCGCCTCGCGCGATGTTCGTCAGGGTGGCCGTCGGCTTCATCAGCGCAAGCTCGGCCGCTCCGATCGTGTGATGACTCGCTGGAGAATACGGCAGCACGAGCACAACATGGTCAGCCTGCCGCAGCAGGTCTTCCTTCGACAGGTACTCGGCATTGAGTTCCGCCTCGACTTCGGGCGCCACACGCGAACGGTTATGGTAGACCACACGCATCGCGAAGCCGCGCGCACGGCGCGCAATCGCCTGGCCGATGCGTCCCATGCCGACAACGCCAAGCGTCGAGCCATGAACGTCAGCGCCCAGAAAACCGTCGTAACGCCACCCATGCCATTCGCCGGCGCGCAGCCACCGTTCGCTTTCCGCCATGCGCCGCGCGGCGGCCATCATCAACGCCCAGCCGAAATCGGCCGTCGATTCGTTCAGCACATCGGGCGTGTTCGTCGCCAGCACGTTGGCCGCGTTGAACGCAGGGATATCGAAGTTGTTGTAGCCAACCGCCATGTTCGCCACCACGCGCAGCCGTGGTGCTGCGGCGAACGTTGCGGCGCCCACCGGGTCACCGGCTGTCAGCGCACCGTCCTTGTCGGCGAGCCTGCGCGCAAGTTCGTCGGGGCTCAGTGGGGGGCCGTCATTCCAATCGACCTCGAAATGCTGCTTTAGCCTTTCGATGACTTCGGGAAAGATCGGACGCGCGACAAAAACCTTCTGCATTACTTCTCTCCGGAAAAAAACAGCCAAGTCGTCATGAGGAAAATGGGTACGAGAATCGCCCCAGCCCATAGAAGATACGCGAAGAAGCTCGGCATGCGCACGCCGCGCGCTTGCGCCATCGACTTCACCATAAAATTCGGGGCATTGCCGATATAGCTATTCGCCCCCATGAAGACGGCGCCGGCCGAAATCGCAGCAAGGGTCGTCGCCCCCGAGGTCATGAGCGTCTGCGCGTCGCCACCGGCCAGATTGAAAAACACGAGGTAGGTGGGCGCATTGTCGAGAAACGATGAAAGCAGCCCGGTGGCCCAGAAATACATACCGTCGATGGGCCTGCCCTCGGTATCGGTGACGAGGCGGGCAACCTGCGCAAAGGCGCCGTCGCTGCCTGCGCGCAGCATCATGATGACAGGCGCAATTGTCACGAAGATGCCGGCAAACAGCTTCGCAACCTCTTCGATCGGTGCCCAGTTGAACGCATTGCCGGCGCGCGCGGCGCGCGGCGTCACTGCGAGCGACAACCCCGTCAAGCCGATCAGAGCAACGTCGCGCACGGCGTTTTGCAGCTCGATGGGCGCGCCCAGCACAGTGAACTCGATGCCGGGCTTCCATAAACCGCTCATGAGGACGAGGCCGACGACGAGCGCAAGCAGCACGAAGTTCACCTTCCCCTCGATGAAAATCCCGTGGCTATCAGGTGTCGGATCGAGGAACGCGGCACGCTCTTCTCGATCGGCCCCACGACAGTGATAAAGGTACGAATCGAGCGCGTAGAAGAGCACTAACAGCGAAGTACAAACGAAGAGCATCGGCAATGCGAGATGCCGAGTCGTCCAGAAGAAGTCCACACCGTTCAGAAAGCCGAGGAAAAGCGGAGGATCGCCCAGCGGGGACAGGGAGCCGCCCGCGTTCGCAACGAGAAAGATGAAAAATATGACGACATGCACGCAATGCTTGCGATTGTCGTTGGCGCGCAGCACCGGCCTGATCAGCAGCATCGCCGCACCTGTCGTACCCATCACGCTCGCTAGCAGCGTTCCGAGCGCCAGCATGGCGGTGTTGACGTTCGGTGAACCGTGCAAGTTGCCGCGTACGCAAATACCGCCGGCGATCGTATAGAGCGCGGCGAGCAGAACGATGAAAGGAATGTACTCGGTTGCGAGCGCATGGATGAGCGTGTGCAATGCCGCGTGCATGCCGAAGGCGAATGCGAATGGCACGAGAAGCGCGGCAGCCCACGCGGCGGCAATCTTGCCGAAGTGGTGATGCCACAGCGCCGATGCGACGAGCGGCAAAATGGCGATCGACAGCAAAATGCCCGCGAACGGCAGTGCCCAAAGCGGTGAAAGCGTCGAGCCGTCAAGGGCCGCGGCCGCTGCGCCAGACGACCAAAACGCGCACACTCCGACAACTGTAGCCGCGGTGCGCGCAGATGCAGTGCTTTGTTGTTTCATCGTCAAACTGATTCCGGTTTGAAACCCCACCCTTTCCCGCAGGGGGACTTCCTGCAGGGCGGGAGACTTCCTTCGGGGGCGCCCCCCAATCCCCCTGGGACTTCCTTCGGGGTGGGGGATTTCCTTCGGGGCGTCCCCTAAGGAGACTTCCTTCGGGGCGTACGTGGTGATCCGAGACCTCGGCCTGAAAGCCGGGGTCTCGGCGACGCTTTGGGAGGGCAAATCCCTGCCAAAATAGCTCAGGCAATCCGGCCTAAAACCGGTTCTGGAGAGTGGCTGGAAACCGTGGACGGCGCCATTCGCAGGACGAGCCACCCCGGCCGGCAAGCGTCACAGGGACGCGCCGCACCAGCACACCGCTTCTCAGGCGCTACGCACAATGATCGCGTGCACGCGGTAAGGACCGTGTGCGCCAAGGACGATCGTTTGTTCGATGTCAGCCGTACGAGACGGTCCGGACACGAAGTTGACCGCGCGCGGCAGTTCGCCGCGTTCTGCGCGCATTAGCGCGAACGCTTCTTCATGCGCCGCAACGATGCGCGAAGCCGGCACCACAGCGATGTGCGTCTCGGGCAGCAGTGCAGCGGAGACGTCAGTGCCCGGCCCAGAGAGCAGGACCAACGAGCCGGTTTCAGCCGTCGCGCAAAAGCAGCCTGTGATGCCGACGCGATCGGTATCCTGCGGTTTGCGAAATTCGACCGCTACGCCCGCTTGAGCCCACGGCAGCGCCTCAAGCGTGCGCCAAGCCACGGCATGCGCTGACACGCCGTTATCGCTCAGATAGCGCAGCGCCGCAGCGGGTACGTCATCTAAAGTTTCGACTTCATCGACGGTGGCCGCCAAAAGCCGGGCCTGCTCGACAAAACGGGCGATAAGCCCTGCTGCATCGGCAGGCAGCGGTGGCCGCGGACCCGCAGGATGGCGCTCGAGATAATCCGCCGCAGCTTCCCGCTCCGACGGCTCCGGCTGCGCCCCGCGGCCACTCGCTGCGCGTATACGCGCGAGGATGTTGCGGCGTGCCACCGATGTGTCCATGCCCCTTCTCCTTTTTTCGCCAGGCGATGTCGATCCAGCCGATTATACCGACCGTGAATTTTGGGATACATCGCCCGGATGGACTACCGCTGCGGACTCTCGGCATTTTCGCGTGCGCGGCAGCGCCAACGCTTGGGCGCGCCCATTCCCGTCGCAAAAAAGCGCGCCGTTAGGTCTTACTGCACCGCTCGCTCCGGCGTCGCTTCGGGTGGCGGCTCAATGCCAAAAACCTGCCGCAGATAGGCGATATAGGCCTTGTCGTCGCACATGTTCTTGCCCGGCGAATCGGACAGCTTCGCAACCGGTTGTCCGTTGCAACGGACCAGTTTGATAACAATCTGCAGCGGTTGGTAACCGAGGTCGTTCGTGAGGTTGGTGCCGACGCCGAACGCAAGCCGGCAGCGCCCGCGAAACCGTTCGTAAAGCTGGAGGACTTTGGGGATGTCGAGCGAGTCCGAAAAGACGAGCACCTTCGTGCGCGGGTCGCAACGATTTTCCTCGTAGTGGCGCAAAAGCGCCTCGCCCCACTCGAACGGATCGCCCGAGTCGTGGCGCGCGCCGTCGAAGAGCTTGCAAAAGTACATGTCGAAGTCGCGCAGGAACGCCTTCATGCCGTAGACGTCGGAAAGCGCGATGCCGAGGTCGCCGCGGTACTCTTTCGCCCACACCTCGAACCCGTAGGTCTGCGAATCGCGCAAGCGCGGGCCGAGCGCCTGGCAGGCCTGCAAGTACTCGTGCGCCATCGTGCCGAGCGGTATCAAGCCGTGCTTTTTCGCGTAGTGAACATTGCTCGTGCCGGCGAACTGCGCACCGATGCCGTTCATGAGCGTGAGAATCACCTCTTCATGCCACTCTTTCGAGAAGCGCCGGCGCGTGCCGTAGTCGGCGATCTTGCATTCGGCGAGCTCCGGCCGGGCACCCAGCAGCTTGATCTTTTCGGAGAGGCGCTCACGGCCGACCGAATAGTCGGGCTGGCGCTGCATGTTCCGAAAGTAGACCTCGTTGACGATCGCTAGAACCGGGATCTCGAAGAGAATCGTATGCAGCCATGGCCCGCTGATCGCGATGTCTATCTCGCCATTTCCTTTCGGCGATGCCTCAATGGAAATGTACTTTTCGTTCAGATGGAAGAGCTCGAGGAAGTCGACGAAGTCGCTCTTGATGAATCGCATCCGACGCAGATAGTCGAGCTCGTCGTCTGCGAAGCGCAACCGGCAAAGCTGCCTCACCTCTTCGCGGATTTCGCCAATATAGGGCGTGAGGTCCACGTTCGACGTGCGGCAGCGAAACCGGTATTCGACGCTCGCACCGGGAAAATGATGCAGCACCACTTGCATCATCGTAAATTTGTAGAGATCAGTGTCGAGCAGGGATGTAATGATCATGATTCCGCAAGACTGCCAAGGTTTGGACCGGAGGGTACGATGGCCCGCCGCTGCCCCATGTTACCCGAAGCGCGTTGGCGGCAGCCCGATAGCGCCCATCCCGCAGGAAACCCGCCGACGCCATACGCCGGGACCTTATAAACTCATCACGAATCGATCTAAACCGGGCGGGTCCGTGGCCATCGAATTGCTGCTGTTACGCTACAATAACGGGTTTGATTAACCGGCATCATCCGATTCCCCGATACCCTGTGCAGGAGCATTAATGACTCACGTTGTGACCGAAAGCTGCATCAAGTGCAAATATACGGACTGCGTCGACGTTTGTCCGGTCGACTGCTTTCGCGAAGGTCCCAACTTCCTCGCGATCGATCCGGATGAGTGCATCGACTGTGCCGTCTGTGTTGCAGAGTGCCCCGTGAACGCGATCTACGCCGAGGAAGACGTTCCCGCCGACCAGCAACACTTCATCGCGCTCAATACGGACCTCGCGAAGAACTGGCCCAGCATTACGAAGACCAAAGGCTCCTTGCCCGAGGCGGATCAGTGGAAAGACGTCACTGAGAAGCTCAACCTGCTTGAGCGCTGATCGGACGCGGGGAAACGCATCGAGTGCGGCTTACGTCGGCGAGCACGCCTTGCGGTGTTCGGTCGCGCCCTTTGCATAACCGAACACGGTGATGCGAATTTTGCATGTGCTTTGCCCTCATTCTCGCAAGAAGGGTATTGACAGCATGATCCCCGCTCCCTAAAATCTCGTTTCTCTGCAGTTGTTCCCCGATAGCTCAGTCGGTAGAGCGCCGGACTGTTAATCCGTAGGTCCCTGGTTCGAGCCCAGGTCGGGGAGCCAAAGAATGTGTGCAACGAGCCCGTTCGAAGCGGGCTCGTTGTGTAAGGTAGAGAGTGGTTTTCGCGAAGTTGAGAAACCGTCCACTATCGCAGTTGTGCAGAATCGTATTATTCCCCGATAGCTCAGTCGGTAGAGCGCCGGACTGTTAATCCGTAGGTCCCTGGTTCGAGCCCAGGTCGGGGAGCCAAATAGCGAAAAAGGTAGCGCATCAGCGCTACCTTTTTTGTTTTCTGTCGGCCCAATTTGGTCACCTCTCGTTCAAGCTCGCTGGCGATACGCGAGCAGCCGTGCCGGTGCGCCCCGCTATCACGCGCATCGCCGGAACCGACGATACAAGTCGTTTTGCCCCCACGCCAGCAGAGCGGGCAGCGAATTGATTCGTAGATCACCCCTCTGCCCTACGCGGCGAATTTTGATCCAGCACTCAAGTCTTGGCATGCATTGCCGATATAGAGGACGAAATGTACTCCTCAGCAAGCGCAGTGATGTGCGACGTGTTTCAATGTCGCGACATGTGCCACGCAACCGGCGCAACGACTCGACGCAACTGCCGCCGATAGCCGCCGAGGGGTCACACACAGTGTGCCGGCAAGAAAGCGCACGGACGAGCCATCAGGACATGCCCATGGGTCAGATCACCCTTTCAATCCGCGACGAAACCATCGCCACGCTGCAGAAGGACTTTGAAGCTTTCGTGCGTGTGTCGCTGAAGCTCGACCCGCAGTTTGCGACGCCGTCATTCGAAGACTTCCTGCGCGCGAAGCTGCTCGACAACATGGTCCCGCTCACCGAGCACGCTGTTCAGCGCATGTTGCAGGGTGGCCAGTACGCCTGGGCCAAGCGCACGCTCGACAAGGAATTTCCAGACGTAGTCGCGATCCTCGTTCGACAAGCGGAGGTGCACGGCTTCGCATTCGCCGTGCGCTCCGAGTGGACCCCTGATGAACTCGCCAAGGCATGCCGTGAATGGGCTGCGGCGATCGTCAAGGAAGCAGGCGGCGATGCTTCACTCGTGGATCCGCTGGCGGCTCAGATCAAGGCCTCGGCGCGCGATATGCAGTCGCTCGAAGAGATGATGCAAACGCCCGCTTGGCGCCTCGCGGAGTCGCTGCGCCAGCGTGTCTATGAAGCCAAGATTGCGTGCGAGACGAGCGTCGGCAGCAGCGCACGCGAAAAGTTGGGTGAGTTGCGCGCCCTGCTCAAGCTGGGGCTCGCCCACGGCTCCTTCCAAAAGCACGAGGCGCTGCAGATTATGGAGTTCCTACGGCTACTCAAGCCTGAGATCTTCGTCGAGGAACCGTACGACATTTTCTCCCGCATGGCGGCCTGGCTGCGAAATTTCTTCACGCCGCCAGCGCAGGCACCACGTCCCGAACAGCGCCGTTCGGACTGAGCGTCGAGCTAGCGACACAAAGCCCCGCGCCCGAGCGGTGGCGCCAGGGCCGATACCTGCCCCGGGGAAAGACTTTGAGCCGGATTGCGACGACGCACCGGTGTCGCACCGGCTGCGGCAACGGGTCGGGTACGGCCGCGCCGTGGAAGCCGGCAGGTCTCGCCGTAGGCGAAGCCGAAGGGCGTGCAGTAAACATGAGAAGCGAATACGATCTCGCCTATTCCCCCGGGGCCGCCCTTCGCTTATGATGCCTGCCCTTCTTTCGTTGCGCGGCGCGCGCACACCGCCATGGCCAACCTCGATTTCACGCTGACGGGTGAGTACGTCGAATTGCATAACCTGCTCAAGCTGATGGGACTTGCCGACAGTGGCGGATCGGCGAAGGCCCTTGTCGCTGCGGGCGAGGTTACAGTCGACGGCCGCGTCGAGCTACGCAAAACCTGCAAGATCCGAGCGGGTGAGGTCGTAATGGTAGGCAGCACACGGATTGCCGTTCACGAAGCGCTTTGAGCGCAATCACGACCGGCTTGGCACTGCCGAACGTATCGCACGATACGCCCCCATTTCAGCCCCGCCCCGAGACGGCCGGCGGCGCGGCCAAGCATAGCGCGATCGGCTCATCTTGCAGCCTATCCATCGACAAGCGCGCCGCCAGGCAATAAGCTTTCGTCTTTCAGATCCATAACAACGTGACACGGCGTGCACGCGCCGTTACCGAGGGCTCGTTCAGCATTCCCATGTCGCATTCCGGCCTCTCCAACTCGGTCGCCGCGCCGCCGACGCTAACCCGTCACGCGGCAGAAACGGCCCGGCTCGCCGCACCACTGGCCATCGCTCAACTGTCGCAGATGGCGATGGGCGTCACCGACACCATCATGCTCGGCTCGCTCGGCCCCGAGGCGCTTGCGGCCGGCGGCCTGGGGGCCAATCTGTTCTTCGTCGTCGCAACGCTGCTGCAAGGCATATTGTCGTCGGTCAGCGTGACGGTCGCCCATGCGCGCGGCGCTCAGGCCGACCACCGCGTCCCGCACATCTACTGGACGGGCCTCGTGCTTGCCGTGCTGCTTGCCGTACCTGCGTTTGTCGTGCTCTCGTTCACCGAGCCGCTCCTGCTCTGGTTCGGCGAGCCCGCTGCGCTCGCGCATGATGTCGGCGCCTACATGGACGTGCTGCGCTGGGCGTCGGTCGGCAGCATGATCGGCGTGGGCATGATGCGTGCTTTCCTGCCCGCCATCGGTGCGGCAAAGCGGTTGCTCTGGATCTCGATCGCGAGTGTCGGCGTGAATGCAGTGCTCAATTACGGCCTGATTCACGGCGCGTTTGGCCTCCCGCGCCTTGGCCTCGTCGGTGCGGCCACCGCGACGACAATCACGATTTGGGCTGCGGCAATCGCACTCGTCGCCTTGCTGCATGGCCGCCGTCGCTATCGGCATTTCATCGCCGCGGCGCGTCCCAACGTGCCGCTCATGGGTGAGCTTTTTGGCATCGGCTGGCCCGTGGCCATCACCTTCGGCGTCGAAGCAACACTCTTTCTCGCCACGAGCCTTATGATCGGCGTGCTCGGCCCGACGGCGCTCGCCGCGCACCAGATCGCGCTCAATGTGAGCTCCGTGTCGTTCATGGTGCCGCTCGCGATCGGGCAGGCCGCGAACGTCCGCGTCGGCTACTGGCTCGGTGCCGGGCAGCCGCTTGCGGCGCGGCATGCAGGCTTCGTCGCGCTCGGATTCGGTGTCGCGTTCATGTCGATGACCGGGCTCTTCTACTTCACAGCGCCCCACGTGATCGTCGGGCTCTATCTGCGCCTCGACGATCCGCAGAACCTGCAGACGGCCGCACTCGCGGCCGCGCTACTCGGCATCGCGGCCGTGTTCCAGATCGTCGACGGCATGCAGACAATCGGCTCAGGCTGCCTGCGCGGCCTGAAGGACACCCGTATTCCGATGCTTGCTGCGACGCTCGGCTATTGGGGTATCGGCTTTCCGACCGGATATTGGCTGGCTTTTCACGCGGGCCTCGGCGCGCGCGGCCTCTGGTGGGGGCTCGCGGCAGGATTGGCCAGCGTCGCTGTGCTGATGACATTGCGGTTCGAGCGCATGACGCGTCGAGGGCACGGCTGAACAGTGCTCTCCTGATCCGCCGTTGGATTGTTGAGATTTGATGCTGTGAATACAGGGGCGAAAGAGATGTCGAATTCGCATGAGGGCACTATTACGGCCGCCCGGCAGTTTGTTCAGCAGCAAATGCCGGAGGACCATACCGGGCACGACTACCTGCACGTGGAGCGCGTTTGGAAGATGTCGAAGATGATCGCTCGCGAATGCGGCGCAAACTCGACAGTTGTCGAACTTGCGGCGTTGTTTCACGACATCTCGGATTACAAATTGAACGGCGGCGATGAGGCGATCGGCCCTGAAATCGCGAGACAGTGGATCCGGACCCATACCATGTCGAGCGATATGGCCGACACCGTGGCTCAAATCATCCTGGATATCCCCTACCGGGGAGCGAACTCCGGTAATGATCTAAAGCTGTCGATCGAAGCGCAGTGTGTACAGGATGCGGATAGGCTGGACGCGATGGGTGCAATAGGGATTGCTCGCGCATTTGCTTTTGGTGGAGCTCTCAACCAACCGATGATGAGCGCAGACATCCAACCGGTTCTGCACAGATCTTTCGAAGAGTACAAGCTCAGAAATGGAACGACGATCAATCACTTCTATGAAAAGTTACTGCTCTTGAAGGACAGGATGAATACCCCCTTCGCGAGAAAGATTGCCGAACAACGCCATGCTTTCATGCTCGATTTCCTCGAAAGCTTAAGCAACGAAACAAGCCTCGTTTTTGGATTTCAGAAAGCAGCGGGCTAGCCATTTTTTTACCTGCCGGTCCAGTCCAAACGCAACTTGGCAAGACAGCACCGGCACACTAATCCCCACTGACGCGCCCAGGTCCGTATCTTGCGCATAAACTGATGCGACCCCGCCGCCCAAAGCCGCCGCGGCATCCCCACGGCTGACATTGGGGGTAACTTTCATACAAGAACGGCCGCGATGAATCTTCGTGTCAGTGTTCGTGCCAGAGCAAGCCGCTTGGCCAAACCGCACCCGATCGCATACCTCGCGAAAAAATGCGTCACTGCGTCGGCCATCCGGCTCATGCCCACGCTCGTGGCGCTTCTTCTCGCCGCCTGCACGACGCTGCCGCCCGCCACCTCACTCGATCGCCCGGTCACACGCGCGCTGGCCTCACCGCAATCGACGCCGCTTGGCCACGCGCTCGCACCGCTCGCCGCGGCACACCAGGGCCGATCGGGATTTCGTCTGCTGATCGGCGGCACCGAGGCGCTCCAAATGCGCGTTGCACTCGCACGCGCCGCGACGAAGACACTCGACCTGCAGTACTACATCGCATCCGAAGACAATACCGGGAGCCTACTGCTCGCCGCGGCGCTCTATGCGGCAGACCAGGGCGTACGCGTACGCATGCTGGTCGACGGCTTCAATTTCGACGACAACAAGCGTCTGATGGCCGCCCTTGCGACTCACGCGTCGATCGAAGTGCGTGTCTTCAACCCGTACGGCAGCACGCACAGGAGCGTCCTGGCGCGGACAGAAAACGTCTTCACCCGCATCGACCAGTACACGCGCCGCATGCATAACAAGGCGATGATTGCGGATGGTTCGGTGGCGATCTTGGGCGGACGCAACTTGGGCGACGAGTACTTCAGCGCCAGCCCGACGCTGCAGTTTCGCGATCTGGACGTCCTCGCCGTAGGCCCTATCGTGCGCGACGTCTCGCGCAGTTTTGACGCTTTCTGGAATAGCCCGCTCGCCTATCCCCTCAGTGCGCTCGACAAGCGGCACTACAAGACAGCCGATCTGGAAGCCGCCCGCGAGGCCCTGCGCGCGCATTGGAGAGCCCAAGCGCAAGCCGTGGGTGCGAAGCCAGTCAGCGACGCGCCGCTCGCTGCGCGGCTGGTGCAAGGCGATCTGGGCCTCGTCTGGGCACCCGCGCAGTTCCTCGTGGACTCGCCTCGCAAGGTGACCGCGCTTGACGACGACTATCAAAGCCCCCCAATGCATCGCCTTGCTGAACTCGTCAGCGGCGCGCAGCACGAGGTGTTGTTGCTATCACCCTACTTCGTGCCTCATGAGGCGGGGGTGCAACTGCTGGGCGACCTGACGCGGCGCGGCGTGCGCGTCGCTGTCGTGACAAATTCGATGGCGTCGACCGACGCGATCGCCGTGCAGGCCGGGTACAGCCGCTACCGCATCGCCTTGCTCAAAAACGGCGTTGAGTTGTACGAGTTTCAGCCGCTGCAGCGTACGACGCGCCGCCGTTTTCTCAGCCCGGGTTCCCGCTCGCGCTCGAGCTTGCATGCAAAGGCCTATGTGATTGACCGGTGCAAGCTCGTCATCGGATCGCTCAATTTAGACCCCCGCTCTGCCCATCTGAACACCGAGATGGCCCTTGTCATCGATAGTCGGGAGTTGGCAGAGGCCGTCGCCTCGTTGATCGAACGATCGATGTCGCCCGATGCGAGCTACCGGGTCACGCTTGCTACGCCGGAAGAAGAGGCGCGGTTGCGCGCGATCGGGGCGCCCAGTTCCGGCCTTGTCTGGCGCGGCAACGATGCGACTGACTCGCGCCGCGATCCGCACACATGGTCGTTCGACCCACAGGCCGGGTTCGTGCGCAATCTGCTCGGCGGGCTATTCTTGTTGTTGCCGATCGACTCGCAGCTGTAAGCGCCGTGCATGCGGCCTTATGGGCGTACTCGATAAAGATCGACGCAAACCCCGTCATCTCGGATTCACAGGAGGCACTTATGACCGACGACGTACGCATGGAGCGCGACACCTTCGGCGACATTGCCGTGCCGAACGCGCATCTGTGGGGCGCGCAAACGCAGCGCTCATTGCAGAACTTCAAGATTTCGACGGAAAAGCAGCCCCCCGAACTGATCACGGCGCTCGCGCTGATCAAGCGCGCGGCTGCCGAAGTCAACCTCGAGCTCGGTCTACTGCCCGAGGACAAGGCGCGCGCGATCATGCAGGCGGCCGACGAGATCATCGGGGGCCAGCATCCAGGCGAATTTCCGCTGGCAGTCTGGCAGACGGGCTCGGGCACGCAGACCAATATGAACCTGAACGAGGTCATTGCGAACCGCGCGAGCGAGTTGCTCGGCGGCGAACGGGGGCAAGCGCGCAAAGTGCATCCGAACGACGACGTCAATCGAGGCCAGTCGTCCAACGACGTGTTTCCCACGGCGATGCACGTTGCCGCAGCGATTGGCATCGTCCACCATCTGCTGCCTGCGCTCGAGACGCTCACGGCAACGCTCACGACCAAAGCGCGTGCGTTCGACGACATTGTGAAGATCGGCCGAACACACTTGCAGGATGCGACGCCGCTCACGCTCGGGCAGGAGTTCTCGGGCTATGTGGCGCAGCTCGAGCACGGCATGGCGCATCTCGAGTCGGCGCTGCCGCATCTTTATGAACTCGCCCAGGGTGGCACGGCCGTTGGCACGGGCCTGAACGCACATCCCGAGTTCGCCACCCGCGTGGCCGCCACGATCGCACAGCGCTCAGGGTTGCCGTTCATCAGTGCAGCGAGCAAATTCGAGGTGATGGCCGCAGCCGATGCGCTCGTATTCGCGCACGGCGCTTTGAAAACGGTAGCCGCGAGCATGATGAAGATCGCCAACGATATCCGCTGGCTCGCCAGCGGTCCGCGCTGCGGGCTCGGCGAGATCGCGATCCCTGAAAACGAGCCCGGCAGCTCGATCATGCCGGGCAAGGTCAATCCGACGCAATCCGAGGCTGTCACCATGCTGTGCTGCCAGGTGTTCGGCAACGACGTGGCGATCAATATCGGCGGCGCCAACGGCAATTTCGAGCTCAACGTCTACCGGCCGATGATTGCGCATAACGTGCTGCAGTCGATCCGACTGCTCGCGGACGGGGCGCAAAGCTTCAACGATCACTGCGCCATCGGCATTGAGCCAAATCGCGAACGCATCGATGCGCTTCTGAGCGAATCGTTGATGCTCGTTACCGCACTCAATCCGCACATCGGCTACGACAAAGCCGCCCAGATCGCGAAGAAAGCGCACAAGGAAGGCTCAACGCTCAAGGCCGCTGCGCTGGCGCTCGGCCATGTCACCGAGCAGCAGTTCAACGAGTGGGTGCGTCCTGCCGATATGGTAGGCCGACAAGGCGGATAGCCATCATTCAGCGTTGGGTACACGCGCACTGCGACCACGCGCTGCGGTGCGGTGTACGGGGTGCGGAGTGCCCAGCCCGTCTTTTTTACACCACGCGCAAAGGGATGCGCGCTTCTCGCACGGCTGGTCAGTTCTTAACCGTGACACCTGTATCGACCGTGCCGTACATCGTGACGCTGCCGCCTTGCGGCCCGTAGGAAGACGGTCCTCCCTGAGCACACGCGGCGCAGATCCACGCAGCCAGAACTGCTGCGATCCACGCTTTCATTGCAACCTCCGACTCTCTGCGTTGATCATCGATTCTAGAGCCCGCGCACGCGCACCATCGGCCGTCGTTGACGACCGACAGCCATTGCGGCTACGGGCAAAGCCATCACACGGCCATGGGTGCCGTCAGTGGCTCATGATGCCGATAATCGACAAGCGAAAAATCGGAGGGTTCAATCTTCTCGAGCCATTCAGGCGCATAGACGCCCGTCTCGGCAAAGGACGGTACATGCTCCGCGATGACGAGCCGCGGGCTTGCAAACGGCTCGCGCTCGAGCTGCTGCTCGAGCATCGCACGCTGGTTCTCGTAGATATGAGCGTCGCCGATGAAGTAGGTGAACCAGCGCGGCGTGTACCCGGTGAGCCGCCCGACGAGCGAAAGCAACGCAGCACCTTCGGCGAGATTGAAAGGCGTGCCGAGCCCCACATCGTTGCTGCGAATATAGAGACACAGCGAGATTTCCCGACGCGTCACATTCGGCAGAAACTGGTACAGCAGATGACACGCCGGCAGTGCGATCTCTTCGAGGACCGCCGGATTCCACGCATGAAAAAGGATGCGCCGGTCGGTTGGGCTCTTGATGATCGTATCGAGGCACTGTCGCAACTGATCGATCGCCTTGTAGAGGAGCACCTTGCGTGCCCCGTCCTCTTCGAACTGCGTGACGATACGATAGCCGCATGCAACGGCATCTTCGATCCGCGCTTCGGCTTGCGCCTCGAGCACCTTGTAGGCTGGCCACTTGCGCCATTGGACGCCATAGACATCGCCGAGGTCATCCGACCCCTCACGGAACGGATTGGCAAGCCACTGTGCGTTCTCGTTGGCATTCGCGTCCCAGACCTTGCAGCCCAGACTGCGGAACTCCGCCGCACTGCGCGAGGCCCGCAAGAAGCCAACCAGCTCGCCGATGGCCGATTTGAACGCAAGCTTTTTGGTCGTGACGGCAGGAAAGCCCTCTTGCAGATCGAAACGCAACATCGCGCCAGGGATGCCGATCGTGCGGATGCCCGTGCGGTTCTCCTGCCAGGTGCCGGTCTCGAGGATCGTACGGACAAGATCGAGATACTGTTTCATCGGGGGAAAGTCCTCAGGCGTTCAGCACGCGGCTGCAGTGCTTCGTTCGCGACGCGTGCGCGAGTCGCGATTCTATCAAGCCGCTTCGGAACGGGAGGATTTCCCTCACCCTCCACTCGTCATATGAACGCCGCCCTGATGAACTTCGATTTGCCGCATGCCGTGTGCGCCGAGCAGCCGGTACAGCGTCACACGCGAAATACCGAGTTCCTGCGCCGCATCGCCGAGCCGTCCGCGATGACGCAACAGCGCGAGCTCGATCGCCTGGCGTTCGGCCGCCTCGCGCGCCTGTGCGAGCGAGACGGGGACAATCTCGACGTATTCGGACAGCTCGAGATCGCGCGCGGTAATCAGCCGCCCCTCGGACATGACGATCGCCCGCCGCACTCGGTTGATCAGCTCGCGCACATTGCCGGGCCAGCGATAGTTGTGAAGGGCTGCGATGGCGTCCGGCGAGAAGCCGCGCACCCGTCGGCTCGCATCTTTTCTGAAGCGCTCGAACATATGCCGCGCAAGCAACTCGATATCTTTACCGCGGGCACGCAGCGGAGGTTCATCGATCTGCAGAACACAAAGCCGGTGGTAAAGATCAGCCCGGAATCGCCCCTCAACCATGGCCCGATGCATGTCAACGTGCGTTGCAGAGATGACGCGCACGTCGACCACATTCGATTCGTGGCCGCCAAGCCGCTCCACCTTGCCTTCCTGCAAAAAGCGCAGCAAGCTCGCTTGGCTTTCGAGCGGCAGGTCGCCGATTTCGTCGAGAAATAGCGTGCCGCCGTGCGCCGCTTCAATGCGGCCCATCTTGCGCTGACTCGCGCCGGTAAAGGCCCCCCGCTCATATCCGAACAGTTCCGACTGCAAGAGGTGAGGCGGAATCGCGCCGCAATTGATGGCGACAAAAGGCGCATCGCGCCGCGGGGAGCGCTTGTGAATCGCGACGGCCGTCAGCTCCTTGCCCGTGCCCGACTCTCCCGAAACGAACACAGGGGCATCCGTCATGGCCACTTTGCGAATCGAGCGAAAGAGCGCGCGCATCGCCTCGCATGAGCCGATCATCTCGTTCTCGCCAACACGCGTGAGCATCTCGTGATCGGCTTCGGCCAGCACCGCCATGCCATAGGCGTGGCCAACCGAATCCACGACGCGCCCATCCTCGCATGGAAGCGTCACGTAATCAAAGCAGTAGTCACGCACTAGCCGGCGAAGCGCCGCATCCTGCAACTGCCCCGGCATCGTTGCAGCGACCCAGCCTACGCGCGGCGTCGTCAGGCACGTTTCGAACGCGCCGATTTCGTGTCCCTCGAATCCACTCGACAAATCCAGCAAACCGCCTGCGGCCGCGTCACCGCGCAGCGCGCGTTTGGCGTCGCGCGCATTCGCGACAACATCGACGTGCCACCCCCGCTCATGGAATTGCGCACTCAGCTGAGCGTTCGCCTCTCGCGTAACGTAAATCAGTTGTCGTGTTACGAGTTCCATTCTTCAGCCTCTTTGTAATGGCGAACGAGTGTAAAGCGCCGCATGCGGTCTAAACCGCGATGCTCGCCACCTCGCTGCTCGGAAACCAAGGCGCCGATTGCTCTGCTCTCCCTGTGAAGCTGTATTTCGAAAAAATATTATTAATAACCGTCGACGCTCGGTCTTCTTATTAGATGTAAAGCTGTGAAGCTTACTATACGGCCCGCCCTTTCGGGCCTGCCGGCGTCACAATAATCGAGAAAAATCACAGGCACACGGTGCAATCCGAGTCGCAGCAGCCAGCGTCAACATTTTATTTCTACCGCAACCGCGTGGCTCTTTTACGACAAAGCCAATTTTGCACCCTGCTTTAATCGCCATTTGCCAGTTCGTTTCAACATTGAAACATTTTTTCCTCATGTCGCCCGAAGCTTGCAACGCGTGCAAGTACTCTGGCCGTTGCAACGCACTCGCCCACATGCCCATCCACGGATAGTGATTGGTTCGGCGCTTCGACAAAAAACGCCAGCCGGCTGGCTCGGCACGCCGTCGTCATGCCTCGCTGCATTGCGATATGTGCGGCAAGCAACGCGCAATCGGCCATCGATGCGTCTACGCTTGCACTCGTGTCACTCATGTACGCAGCGCGCAAGCAGGCAAACAATCGATGCCGTTGACCCACTTCGCGCTCTCTTTGGGCACCGAGGGCCGTGGTTATGGAAGGAGATGACGCACTCGGTGCAATGTTGGTCAATGAGGCGCGCGGACATGACATAAAGCGTGCGATGACTCGTCGCACGCACAAAGCAGATGACCAAAGGCGGCAGTCTCGAAGCAAGGAGACACGGGATTCGCGGCTGCCGACGACCGGGGGAAGAAGAATGTTCAAGAGGTCAACGAGGGCCGCCCATGCGGCGTCGAAAGACGGCGCATGGGCGGGCGAACTGACTGCGTCCTCGCAGACGACGGGACCGGCGCTTGCCAATCAGCCGCAAGAAGCCGCTCTCAATACACTGCGTGCGATCGACGCCAATCGCTTACTCGCGAAGACGCCGGTCGGGATGTCGCCGTTCATCACGATCCCGTTGACGTGGATTGCGACCGACAGGCGCGACCCCGGCGAGCGCTTTTCGTCGACCTTTTGGCGTTCGGCATAGGCAGATATCGTGTGCCCAGCCCCTCACGTCACCCCAGTTGCGCCGTTTGCGGCCGGCTCGTGTTGTCCGTCGACGGCACACGTTAAGGAAAGCGTCGATATGAACGACTCTCAGGAAAGGGCGCTCATTTATGTTGCGCGCATCCCTGATGAAACGCTCGTCGAGCATCTGAAGAGCCAAGGTTGGAGCGTGCGCGTTGCGCGCTCGCCGAGCGAAACCGCACGTCTCGCGAAACCGGAGTTGCCGTCGGCGGGACTCATCGATATGACGCGCCTGTCCGCCCGCGATTTGACCGCGCTCGAACCCAGCCTGCGCCGGCAGCATATCGGGTGGATCGCACTCGCTAATTCCGAGCAGCTCGACGAACCCGACATGCGCCGGGCAATTCGCAACTATTGCTTTGACTATGTGAAGCTGCCGGCCGCGCAGGCTTCGATCGACTATTTGCTGGGCCGCGCCTTTGGCATGATGACGCTGTGCGAGCTCGACATGGCGGCCGGCGTCGCCATGATCGGCAACGACGAGATGATCGGCACATGCGACGCGATGCAACAGCTTTTTCGCGCGATCCGAAAGGTGGCCAATACCGATGCGCCTGTGTTCATTTCGGGCGAATCGGGCACCGGCAAGGAGCTGACGGCGCAAGCGATTCACGAACGCTCGCCGCGCCGCAAAGCGCCTTTCATCGCCATCAATTGTGGCGCGATACCTCATCATCTTCTGCAGTCGGAGTTGTTCGGCTATGAGCGCGGCGCTTTTACCGGCGCCAACCAGCGCAAGATCGGGCGTGTTGAGGCCGCGCACGGTGGCACCCTCTTTCTTGACGAGATCGGCGATCTGCCGCTCGAGAGCCAAGCGAGTCTGTTGCGCTTCCTGCAAGAAGGGAAGATCGAGCGGCTCGGCGGGCGCGAGGTGATCGAGGTCGATGTACGGGTTGTCTCCGCCACGCACGTCGATCTCGAAACCGCGATGCTGGAGGGACGCTTTCGCACCGACCTCTTCCATCGTCTGTGCGTGCTGCGCATCGATGAACCGCCTCTGCGGGCGCGGGGCAAGGACATCGAGATTCTCGCGCAACACACGTTGCAGAAATTCAAGACGGACAGCTCGCGCAAGATTCGCGGCTTCGCGCCCTCAGCGATTGAAGCAATGTACAGCTACAGCTGGCCTGGCAACGTGCGCGAGATGATCAATCGAGTGCGACGCGCGATCGTGATGGCCGAAGGCAAGCTCATCACCGCCGAAGACCTCGACCTGGCTCAGTTCACGGCGCAGGAAACGATGACGCTTGCCGAAGCACGCGATACAGCGGAAAAGCGCGCGATCGAGGCGGCGCTGCTTCGTCATCGGCACCGGCTCAACGAAGCTGCGATCGACCTCGGCATTTCCCGGGTGACGCTATATCGATTGATGGCCGCACACGGGCTGCGCGACGCCACGACACAAGAGCCGCAGGAGAAAGCCGAGAACTAAGGGCTGCAAAACTTGACGGAACACTTGCTGCGCGCATCCGACGACGCGCGCAGCAAGTGAGGCGAGGCCAAACTGCATCGGCAAATGAGCTCATGATGGCCGAACGGGATTCCTGCCGGTCAAGCTCTGCCATGCTTGTGTATGGCGTACGAACCGCCTGTATTTGGGCGGCGCATTCGGATGATGCCCCGGCACACACGCACTCGAACCGATAGCGGCACCGGCAACGGAAGCCTCACCCCCAGCAGTTGCCGGGCGTGACGTCCAGGGCGCCCTCGGGTCGCGTACAATCGGCGCCAATCTGGCTTTATGCGCTGACGCTTTTATTGATGACAACGCTGACACTGATCGTCGCCCGCGCCCGCAATGGCGTAATTGGCCGCGAGAACCAACTGCCTTGGCATTTGCCCGAGGATCTCGCCTTTTTCAAGCGCACGACGATGGGCGCGCCCATCATCATGGGGCGCAAGACACACGAATCGATCGGCCGCCCCCTGCCGGGACGCCGCAACATCGTGGTGACACGCGATGCATCGCGCCGCTTCGAAGGCTGCGAAACCGTCACGGGCATCGAGGCGGCACTCGCGCTCGCCGCCACCGACGGCGCAACCGAAGCATTCCTCATTGGCGGCACGGAGCTCTACAAAGCGGGCATCGCGTTCGCGGACAAGCTCATCGTGACCGAGATCGCCGCTGACTTCGAAGGCGATGCCACCTTCGCAGAACCCGACCCGATACAGTGGGAAGCCGTCTCGCGAGAGCTGCTCCAAAAAGAAGGTGTGGACGGGTTCGACTACGCCCGCGTCGTTTACCGGCGCCTCGCCCCCGCCCGCTAACCGGCTCCGGCTGTGCACACGCTTGGTTCCCGCGTGGCACAGCCCAATTTCGTTGTCATCGGCGCCTTGGCATCGACGTCGACACAGCCCTAATTCAACTTGCGGCGCGGACGCTGCCCGACATAGAATGCGACGCATTCTCATTCGCATATATATGCTATGTCGAACCCATTTCCTTCGGATGCCCTAGTCGTATCGCGCCACGATCACACGCACCGCATGAGAAGCAGGACGTCAGCATGAGGCGAACCTTCGTTTTTCTGCACCGTTGGTTCGGGCTGGGCACGGCCTTGTTTCTTTTCGTCTCGGGCTTGACCGGTGCCGTCATTGCATGGGAGCCCGAGCTCGACCGGGCACTCAATCCGGCCTTTTTCCGTTCAGCCTCGCCCGGACAACCCGAGGCGCCGCTGGCCCTCGCGCGTCGGCTTGAGACGGCCGACCCGCGGCTCGTCGTCACCTACCTTCCCTTGCGTATCGAGCCAGGCGCAACGCTCGTCGTGCGCGTTGCCGGCCGGACGAACGAGGAAACCGGGAAGCCCTATCGCCTCGGCTTCGATCAAGTCGCAATCGATCCGGTCACAGGAGCCATCCAGGGCCGGCGCGATTTGGGCAGGTTCTCGCTCGCACGGCTCAATCTGCTCCCGACCCTCTACGAGCTCCACAACTCGCTCTGGTTACGGCCGCAGCAAGGCGGCGTCAAAATCGGGCGATGGGTCCTGGGAATCGTCGGCATGATCTGGCTGCTCGACTGCTGCATCGGACTTGTGCTGGCATTCCCAAGCGCAAAAAACCGGTGGAAGTCGTTCGTGTTCCGCTTCAACCGTGGGCGCCACGCACTCACGTTCGATTTGCACCGCTCCGGCGGTGTCTGGCTATGGGCCGTCCTGGCAACCGTCGCCCTGACGTCGATCTCGGTCAGTCTCGGAGCACCCGTTGTGCGGCCGCTCGTCTCGTGGCTCTCCCCACTGCAATCGACACCGTTCATGGCGGGCGCAAAACGCCGGTCGGCGGAACCGGCCGAGACTGTCTGGAGTCGGGAGCAAATCGTCGATGCCGCCACCGCGCAGGCACGACGCGAAGGCATTGTCGCCCCGCTCGGCGCTTTACGGTACGCGCCACGACAAGCCGCGTACGCAATAGGCTTTTTTGCAGCGGGCGACGAGCGCGGCCAAGGAAGCCTGCGCAGCGCGTGGCTCTATTGGGATGCGGGAACGGGGATGCCAGCCGGCCAGCAAATTCCTGGGCGCGGCTCGGCCGGCGATCTTTTCATGCAAATGCAGTTTCCGCTGCACACGGGCCGCATCGCAGGCACGCTCGGGCGCGTCGTCATCAGCGTGACGGGCGTCGCCCTCGCGATGCTCAGTGCAACAGGCGTGCTGATCTGGCTGAAGAAACGCCGAGCCCGCCTGCAGGCAGCCCGGCGTTCCCTCACTGACCTGCGACCGTCATCCGCTCGATAAGAACCGAGCCCGTGTGCTTCGTTCCGCGCACGATGGTGTCCGTGCCGATCGCCACAATGTTGCGGAACATATCCTGCAGCGTGCTGGCGACGGTAATTTCCTCGACGGGGTACTGAATCTTGCCGTTCTCGACCCAGAAGCCGGATGCACCGCGCGAATAATCGCCCGTCACATAGTTGACCCCCTGCCCCATCAATTCGGTCAAGAGCAACCCGGTATCGAGCTTCTTGAGCATGGCTTCGAAGTCGTCATCGTCGCGCGTGGCCGAGCTCACGAGCGACAAGTTATGCGACCCGCCGGCATTACCCGTCGTCTGCATGCCAAGCTTGCGCGCGGAGTAGGTCGAAAGGAAATAGCCTTCCACCACCCCGTCTTTGACGACCGCACGCTGCTTCGTGCGCACGCCTTCTTCATCGAATGGCGCACTGCCCATGGCACCTGCCACGTGCGGGTCTTCGACGATCTGCACATGCGGCGCAAACACCGCTTTGCCGAGACTGTCGACGAGAAACGACGTCTTGCGGTAGAGCGCGCCGCCGCTTGTCGCCTGCACAAATGCGCCCAAGAGGCCCGCTGCGAGCGGCGCTTCAAAGAGCACAGGCACCTTGCGGGTATCGAGGCGACGCGCACTCAGCCTCGACAGCGCGCGCTCGGCCGCGTAACGGCCGATCGCGTCGGGAGCGGCAAGCTCGACCGCGCTTCGCTTCGACGAATACCAATCGTCGCGCTGCATATTGCGGCCGCTGCCGGCAATCGGCGCGCAGGAAATGTAATGCCGCGAGTACGGGTACCCGGCGAGAAATCCGCGCGTTGTCGCCAGGACGAACTGCGAATGCTGGGCCGAGACGCTCGCCCCCTCCGAGTTGCGAATCTGTGCGTTGGTGGCGAACGCCGCGTCTTCGGCGCGCCGCGCGATCTCAACTGCTTCGTCGGCGCTCAGATGCCACGGATGGTAAAGATCGAGATCGCGCGGAGCCGTCTCCAGCAGCTCCTCTTCCGCGAGCCCGGCACAGTTGTCCTCGGCCGTGAAGCGGGCGATGTTGTAGGCAGCAGCGACGGTATCGCGTAGCGCCTCTTTGGAGAAGTCAGACGTGCTGGCGTTGCCTCGCTTTGCGCCGATGAACACCGTCACTCCCACCATCTTGTCGCGATTGTGCTCGATCGTTTCGACCTTGCCGCGCCGCACCGTGACGGACAGGCCGTCACCTTCCGAGATTTCGGTGGCCGCGTCCGTGGCCCCAAGCGATTTCGCGTGACGCAGAATGTCCGACGCGATTTCTTTGAGGTCGTCTTGTGTATGCGGGAAAAAGCGTTGTGAGGTGTCGGTGTCCGCTGCCATGGGTTGCCATCCGGTCTAGAGCTTGTCGGGGGTGCGAGACGGGCGTCATCCGCCCGGTCCCGATCGGGACGCTGGAACGCGTGTCGCGCGCCAGTCGCATTGCATCCCGCGATCATAGCAAGGTCAGCGCCGATGTACGTTGGGGGCCAGCCCTGATAGGGCTAATCGAATGGCGCAGGACAATGCCGACGGGCACGGTAAAATGACGCCATGACACGCAAAACCCGTATTCAACCGATGGGGCTGCCCGACGCCGAGCCCCACGACGACGACGCTTACGAGCGCCCGAGCAAATCGCAGATGAAGCGTGAGATGCAGGCGCTGCAGGTGCTTGGCGCGCAACTCGTCGAGTTGTCCAAAGATGCCTTGAAACGCATGCCGATGCCCGAGGATCTGGCCGACGCCGTGCGCGACGCACGCCGAATCACCGATCACGAAGGCAAGCGCAGGCAGATGCAGTACATCGGCCGCGTGATGCGCTCGCTGACGGACGCCGAGACTGAAGCGCTGCGAACGGCGCTCGACGCGTACCGCGGCGTGAACAAAGCCGCAACGGCGAGGCTGCACTGGATTGAGCAGACGCGCGATCGGCTGCTTGCGGATGACGACGCATTCACGGCATTCGTGCGCGAGCACCCCGATGCCGATGCGCAAACGGGCCGCACGCTGATTCGCCACGCCCGCAAGGAGACGCAGCAAGGCAAACCGCCGCGCTACTACCGCGAGCTCTTCCAATGGATCAAGACGGCGAGCGCCAAAACCGGAGCAGACGAGGACGACGCCGATTGGAACAACGCAACGGATGACGACGATGACGACAGCGAAACGTAGCCACCCCGACGAGGTCCTGATCGGGCTTGTGTCGATCAGCGACCGCGCCACGAGCGGCGTTTATGAGGACAAAGGCATCCCGTCACTGGAAGCCTGGCTGCAAAAGACGCTGACCTCCCCCTGGCGCACGGAAAAGCGGCTTATCGCCGATGACACTGCGACGATCTCAAAGACGCTGATCGAGCTCGTCGACGAGGTCGGCTGCGACCTCGTCCTGACGACGGGCGGCACGGGCCCCGCACGGCGCGACGTGACGCCTGAGGCAACGCTTGCCGTCGCGACCAAGGAAATGCCCGGCTTTGGCGAACAGATGCGCCAGATCAGTCTGAACTTCGTGCCGACGGCGATTCTTTCTCGGCAGGTCGCCGTCGTCAGGGAAACGCCGACGCACGCGGCATTAATCATCAACTTGCCGGGCCAGCCGAAATCGATCCAGGAGACGCTCGAGGGTCTGCGCACCGAGACGGGTGCGGTAAAAGTCCCGGGGATTTTCGCAGCGGTGCCCTACTGCATCGATCTCATTGGCGGCCCTTACATGACGACCAACGAGGAAGTGGTAGCGGCGTTCCGCCCGAAAAGCGCGCAGCGCCCGCCGCGCGCATAGTGGCGTAGCGCAGCCCGCTACGATTGGCCGCCTTCGAGAGGTGCGCTCGGCACGAGGAAATGCTGGCGGTAGTACTTGAGCTCGTCGATCGATTCGTGGATGTCGGCCAACGCGGTATGCATCGCGCGCTTTTGAAAACCTTTATAGATGGCCGGCTGCCAGCGCCGGCAGAGCTCCTTCAAGGTGCTCACGTCAAGGTTCCGATAGTGGAAAAACTGCTCCAGTTCCGGCATCCAGCGCGCCATGAAGCGGCGGTCCTGGCAAATCGAGTTGCCGCACATCGGCGACTTGCCGGGCGGCACATAGGCCCCAAGAAAAGCACGGATTTGCTCGGCCGCTTCGCTCTCGGTGATCGTCGAGGCCCGCACGCGCTCGATGAGCCCCGAGCGGCCGTGCGTGTTCTTGTTCCACTCGTCCATTTTGCCGAGCGTCTCGTCGCTCTGATGAATAGCAAACACGGGACCTTCGATCATCTTATCGAGTGTCGAATTGGTGACGACGACCGCAATTTCGATGATGCGGTCGGTATCGGGCTCGAGCCCCGTCATTTCCATATCCAGCCAGACGAGATTCATCTCGCTGCGTGCGAGCGTCGGCTCGCCGACGGGTTCGAGGATGTCAGTCATTCAAGGCGTCCAAGGTAAAAATAAGGAAAACGGTGCGGCAAGACGCGCGGCGCTCGAGCGGCGAGAATTCGCCGTTCCGCTCGCCATCGCGCAAATCTCTATAATTCTCGCATAGATACAACGGATGACCTGACGCGATGCCCTCTCTCTACCTCACCGTCGTTTTTGCCGCCACCGTGCTGGCCATGGTCGGCACGAAGCTCTGGCTCGCCGCCCGCCAGACCCGATTCGTGGCAGCCCACCGTGGCACGGTGCCGCGGCAGTTCGCGGGCACGATCCCGCTCGCCGCGCACCAGCGCGCAGCGGACTACACGATCGAGCGCACGCGGCTCGCCATGATCGAAGTGATCGTGGGCGCCGCCACGACCGTTGCCCTCACGCTGCTCGGCGGCGTGCAGGCGCTCAACGTCATCATCTCGGGCCTCGTCGGGAACGGCTACGTTGGGCAGATCGCACTGGTCGCCGCGGTGGTTGTGATCGCGAGCGCGGTCGATCTTCCCTTCGACTATTACCGTCAATTTGTCGTCGAGGAGCGTTTCGGGTTCAATCGGATGACAAAGGCCATCTTTTTTGGCGATCTCATCAAAGGTGCCGCGTTGGGCGCTGCCTTCGGGTTGCCGCTGGTCTTCGTGGTCCTGTGGCTGATGAACCAGGCAGGCAGCTTCTGGTGGCTCTGGGCCTGGACCGTGCTCGTCGTTTTTCAGCTGCTCGTCCTCGTGCTGTATCCGACACTGATCGCGCCGCTCTTCAACAAGTTCGAGCCGCTTGCGGACGAGGCCCTCAAAAACCGCATCGAAGCACTGATGAAGCGCTGCGGCTTCGCCGCCAAGGGGCTGTTCGTCATGGACGGCAGCCGCCGCTCGGCGCACGGCAACGCCTATTTCACCGGGTTTGGCGCCGCCAAGCGGATCGTGTTCTTCGATACCCTGCTCGCGCGCCTCACCGGTGACGAGATCGAAGCGGTGCTTGCGCACGAGCTCGGTCATTTCAAGCGCCGCCATGTCGTCAAGCGCATGATCGTTACCTTCGCGGTGAGTCTGGCTCTCTTCGCCTTACTCGGGTGGCTCACACAGCGTACGTGGTTCTACGAGGGCCTGGGTGTAGAACCGTCGATGACGGCGAGCAACAACGGGCTCGCGCTCGTGCTGTTCTTCCTGGCCCTGCCCGTGTTCCTCTTTTTCGTGACGCCGCTCGGCAGCCTTAGCTCGCGCAAGCACGAATTCGAAGCGGATGCATTCGCCGCAAGCCAGACCGATGCACGTGAGCTCGTCAATGCGCTCGTCAAGCTCTATGAGGACAACGCGTCCACCCTCACGCCTGACCCGCTTTATACGGCCTTCTATTATTCGCACCCCCCGGCCTCGCAGCGAATCGACCGGTTGTTGCGCCAAGCATGACGAGCCGCACAGCCAAAGCCGGCAAACGCGTAGCCCCTGCTGAACACCGCGAGCCCCAGCAACTGAGCGAGGGGCTCGTCGTCGCTGCACACGGCCGCCACTATGTGGTTGCGCCCGACTCAGAAGCGGACGTGCTCGTGCAATGCTTTCCACGCGGCAAGCGGAGTGAGGTCGCAGTCGGCGATCGCGTGGTGTATCAACCGTCTTCGGCCGATCAGGGCGTCATTGTTGAAATCGGCACGCGCCGCAATCTGCTCTATCGATCCGACCAGTACAAGTCAAAGCTCTTTGCCGCGAATCTCGATCAACTGCTGATTGTGCTCGCGACGGAGCCGCATTTCAGCGAGGATCTGCTCGGCCGAGCCCTTGTCGCCGCCGAAGCGAACGCGCTTCTACCGCTGATCGTGCTCAACAAGACCGATATCGAGCCGGCGCTCATGAAGGCTCGAGCCCGACTCGAGCCTTATCGGGCACTCGGGTACGAGGTGCTGGAGCTGTCGATCAAAAAGCGCCCCGATGAAGCCCGCGAAGTGCTCGGCGCGCGGCTCACTGGCCATTCCACGCTGCTGCTCGGCCAATCGGGCATGGGCAAGTCGACGCTCGTCAATTTGCTTGTCCCGAATGCTGACGCGGCCACGCGCGAAATTTCGACAGCCCTCGGAAGCGGCCGCCATACAACGACGTTCACGCGGCTCTATCCTCTGGCGGGCGGTGGGGCGCTGATCGATTCGCCTGGGTTCCAGGAGTTCGGCCTTTACCATCTGACCGAGGGTCAACTCGAGCGCGCGTTTCCCGAGTTTCGGCCGCTGCTCGCGAACTGCCGCTTCTACAACTGCCATCATCTGCACGAGCCAGGGTGTGCCATTCTCGATGCGATGGGGGACGGACGCATTGTGTCAGCCCGCCATGCGCTTTACGCTCAGCTCGTGCACGAAGCGAGCCAGATAGTCCGCTAAAGCCGAGACCTGCCATGCTGAGATTGATGTTCGCTCCAAACGCCGTGATCGGCCAGCACTGGGTGAACCTGCTCAGCGTCGCGGGCATTCCCTGCGAATTGCATAACCGCTATCTGACCGGCGCGCTGGGCGAAATCCCTGCCGAACAGTGTGCGCCCGAACTATGGCTGGTTGATGAGCGTGACGAGGCGATGGCCAGAAAGCTGATTGCGGCAGCGTTGAACGGCCCGCCCCCCGGCGGCAAACCGTGGCGGTGCAGCCAATGCGGCGAAACGCTTGAGCCTCAATTCACAGTCTGCTGGCAGTGCGGCACGGCACGCAATCCGCTCGACGAATAAGCGGCAGACCGAATCGTCGCCCAATTGCGCCTTGATCGCGACCGTGTGACGTGCCGACGAAGGCCAGCCCCTGCCAACCCCTTGCTACCCCACCCAAACCGCAATGGTCAGCATGAGCAGCAAGATCATCCAGAGGATGACTGCCCGCCAGACCAAGCCCACTGCCGATTGCAGCGTGCGGGGTGTGCAGTCGTCACCAACAGGGATCGGAGGACCATCGGACGACCCCAGCGTCTCGAGGCCCTCGAGGCTCGACGGCTCCGCGAGGGGACCGGCAAGCCGTGCGCCGAGCGCACCGCTACCCGCGGCGAGAAGCACCCCCTCATTGACGTCGGGCCACTGACGCGAGTGATTTCGCCACGCGTAGATTGCATCCTCGAAATTGCCGACGATGGCAAACCCGAGCGCGGTCAGCCGGGCGGGTACCCAATCCATCACGAGGAAAATGCGTTGTGGGAACGTTGCAAAAGCAACCGTGCGGTCGTCGGCAGGCGTCGACCACGCGCGCGCGAGATATTCCGAAATCCGGTAGAGCACGGCGCCAGCGGGCCCAATAGGAACGAGGTACCAGAAAAATACGCCGAAGACGTGCCGGTGCGAAGCAACGACTGCGTGAATCAATGTATGACGCACGATTTCCCCAACGGGCATATCGACGGTCTCCATCCCCGTCCACTCGTTGAGAATTTCCCGGGCGCGCTGCACGTCGTCGTTGTTAAGCGCCAGGTGAATATCCGTAAAGTAATGGCTGAATTGCCGAAAGCCGAGCGTGAAATAGACGATGACGACGTTCCAGACAAACGCCAGCGCAAAACTGATTCGATAGAGCAGGAAGTAGATGGCCGCGACGGCGAGCGTCCAGGGCACCACGACCGCCAGCCACGCCAGAATTCCATGCTTTCTCTTGCCGGCGTCGAAACCTTGCGCGGCCCATTGCGCATGGTATTGAAGCAGTGCGAACACCGGATTAGTCGGTGAAAGCGCACGCAACTGTTCGAGAACGAGAGCCAGCAATACGGAGAAAAAAGTCATGCGAAGCGCCGTGCCTATTGGGTTCTTAGCTGTTGTCGCGTAACGATAGCACAGGGCAGAAGCGGCGGAACGTAGGATGCGGATAGGCGCACCACCGTTCGACACCCGCTATACGTCTCATGCGACAAGAAAGCGATAGAGGTTTCGCAACATGCCGGCCGTTGCGCCCCAAATGAAATAGTGGCCTCCAGCGCCCGGGCGCGGATACGACATCGCGAAAAAGCGCCGCTCGCCCTGCTCCCAGCGCAGCAAACGAACCTGGTGATGAGCGGGGTTCATCAGGAAATCGAGCGGCACTTCGAAAATGTCGGCCACTTCGAGGGTATCGGCCTCGACGGAAAACGGCGGATGCACGAGACCAACCACCGGCGTCACGCGAAAGCCGGTACCTGTCAGATAATCCGGCAGCGCACCCAACACCTCGACGCGATCAGATGCGAGCGACACCTCTTCGCTCGCTTCGCGCAGTGCCGTTGCGATGGCATTTTCATCATCCGGTTCGTGTCGTCCGCCGGGAAAACTGATCTGCCCCGCGTGCGCGCTGAGGTGATCAGCACGTTGCGTCAGCAGTACAGTGAGTCGCGCCTCGCGCACCACAAGCGGTATCAGTACCGCTGCTGCGCGTGGATCATTTTCTTTACGCCAGTCTTCGGTGGGCTCCGGCGACCATGCCAAGCGCTGCTTGAAACGAGCGCGCAAGCCATCGGGCGTCAGGCGCGGTGATGCAACTACAGGCAAACCAGCTCCGGTCGATTCGACCGGCAAGACTTCAGGTTCGATAATGGGGCGGATCAATGCAGCTCCTGAAGATAGTGCACGTGTACCGTTATTCTCGCCTGTCCAACAAAAAAGCACCCGCGAAGGGTGCTTTTTCTTACAGCTATTACGATCAAGAAGCCGAACGGTCTTTCGACGGCAGCTTTTCCTTGATACGTGCGGACTTGCCGGAGCGCTCGCGCAGATAGTACAGCTTTGCACGGCGCACGTCGCCGCGGCGCTTCACTACGATGCTCGCCAACAGCGGCGAGTACGTTTGGAACGTCCGCTCGACGCCTTCGCCCGACGAAATCTTGCGGACGATGAACGACGAGTTGAGACCACGGTTGCGCTTCGCGATCACGACGCCTTCGTAGGCCTGGACGCGCTTGCGGGTGCCTTCGACCACATTCACGTTCACGATCACCGTATCGCCCGGGGCGAAATCCGGAATCGCCTTGCCTTCGAGCACGCGCTCGATTTCTTCCTGCTCGAGTTTTGCAATCAGATTCATCACTGACTCCTAATGCCATCTTGTCGGCGTTTTGCCCGCCTTCGCGCTTAAGCGACGCGCCCGGCGTGGCCCCGATAGAGGATGGGTTTACAACCGGCACCGCACACTCGCATGCGCGATGCCGCCTTTTCCCGCCGAGCCGCTGCAAAAACGCAAAAAAAGCGCGTTTAATCCTTTGGCGGCAGCTTGGCAAGACTTGCGAGCCACGCCTGATCGGCGCGGGTCAGCATCTTGTTGCGCCTAGCGCGCTCGATCAAATCGGGGCGCTTGGCAGCCGTGTTGCGCAACGCCTCGCGGCGGCGCCACTGCTCGATTTCGGCGTGGTGCCCAGAAAGCAGCACGTCGGGCACGCGCGCGCCTTCGTATTCTTCGGGGCGCGTGTAATGCGGACAATCGAGCAAACCATCGACGAAACTATCTTGCACCGCCGACTGTGCATCATTCAGGACGCCCGGCAACTGTCTCGCGATGGCATCCATCAAGGCCATCGCCGGCAACTCACCGCCGGACAGAACAAAATCGCCCAGACTCACCTCTTCATCGACACAGCTATCGATCAGCCGCTGATCGATAGCTTCGTAACGCCCGCACAGCAGCACTAGGCCAGGCTCGCGCGAAAACGACACGACCCGCTCATGATTAAGCGGCGCGCCTTGCGGCGACATCATCACCACACGCGGGCGGTCGATTCCAAGCCCCGCCTGCGCCGCCTTCGCCGCAGCAATAGCAGCCGAGAGCGGCCTCGCCAGCATGACCATGCCAGGACCGCCTCCGTAGGGGCGGTCATCGACGGTGCGGTAATTATCCGTCGTGAAATCGCGCGGGTTCCACGTACGTAGAGCAAAACGACCTTGCTTCGTCGCGCGGCTCGTAATGCCCCACTCAGTCAGTGCGCGAAACATGTCGGGAAAGAGCGTGACGACATCGAACTGCATCGCACTCCCCTCGCTCGATCATGGTCAGTAATCGGTTTGCCAGTCGACGACGATGCGCTTGGCCGCCTGGTCCACCGTTTTCACATATGCGCCGACGAACGGAATCAACCGCTCGGCGGTCCGCGGCTCGCCGTCCTTGCCCGCCAAAGGGTATTCGACGCGCAAAACCGAATGCGCCCCGTTGTCGATCAAGTCGGCAACGCAGCCAAGTGACTCAGCGGCTTCATTGACGACCTCAAGACCGACCAGATCGACCCAATAAAACTCGTCGTCACTCAGAGTTGGGAAGTCCATCCGGCGGACGTAGACGCTATATCCGCGCAGGGCCAGCGCATCGTCGCGATCGGCCAGCCCACCCAAATGCGCGACGACATGGCCGGCATGCAGCTTGACTTGCGTCAGCTGAACCGACATGCGTTCGCGGCCTTTGGCCAGCCACCAGCGTTTCCCGTGGAGCAAGGCGTCGCCACCCTGCCCCGCGCTCGCGTGCGCTGCGACCTTTACCCAACCTTTGAGACCGTACGCATCGACAATCGCGCCGACCTCAACTGCATCGTCAGGCCACACCTCAACAGGCTCGGGCCGCCCCTGAGCTTGCGCATCGGATTCCGACGCTCGCCGCGCGGTGGGCTTCCGGGCAAACGCACCAAAAGACACACTCGTACGTTGCGCGGGCTTAGCGCGCCCCGAACCACCAGCATCATGCGCAGACATTGCCAGACCTCCAGCTAACTATCACAGCCTGCCGGCAGAGCCGACATGTAAGACCATGAAAGCTGCCGACAATGCGCTTAAGCAGCCGGCTGCGCCTGTTGCGCCTGCTTAACGAGACGCTCGACTGTCGGCGACAGTTGTGCGCCGACGCCTTGCCAATACGTCAGGCGATCCTGCGAAATACGCAGCGATTCACCCTTCGTGGCAACCGGGTTGTAGAAGCCAACGCGCTCGATGAAGCGGCCATCGCGACGGCTGCGGGAATCGGTAGCTACGATGTTGTAGAACGGGCGCTTCTTCGAGCCGCCGCGAGCCAAGCGAATGATGACCATACTCTAATCCTTGATAACCTGGGATTCGACAATCACAGAAACGCTCGAGTATAGCGGAAAATCAAAACCATAACAAACACTTAGGCGAGCGCCCACCAGTTTGCGGCGCCACGGCACATCGCCGACGACTGATCGGCGCGTAAACAACGTCAATTCCGGCGTCAATTCGCAGCGTAAAATGGGCGACCCGGCGGATCTGGATGGCTCGCCTCTCGCGACCCTACACTCTTGGCCGGTCACGTGCACAGGCGCCACTTTCCGGCACTTTCGCGATATCGGCCAACTGCCATCGCGCCACTTCAATGGAGCCTCATGCCCAAGCCCGCTTGCCAGCATCGGCCCGTTTTTCGGTCAAAGACTCTGACAGCCGCACTCGCTTTCCTGCTGGGCAGTCTCGGCGCCCACCGCTTCTATCTGTACGGCTTGCGTGACGCGTTCGGCTGGTCGCACGCGCTAGCCACGTTGCTCGGTGTTCGTGGCGTGCTACTCCTCGTTGCGACGCCAACGTTGCCCGCCGGCTGGCTACTGGCGGTGCTGGGTGCGATCTCGCTGCTCACCGCCTTTCTAGCCGCGATAGTGTACGGGCTGCGTCCTGATCCAAAGTGGGATTCGCAATTCAACGTCGGGCTGGACAAGCACAGCCGGTCTGGCTGGACCGTGGTACTCATCGTCATTTTTTCGCTCTTCATTGGCGCGATGATGCTGATGGCGGGCCTCGCCGTCGCATTTCAGACGTACTTCGAATCGCAAGTCGGGCACGACGCGTTTCGCTGATGCCGCGAAGCTGAGGCAGCTCAAAAGAGATTGAGTTGCGGATTGCTGGCGTCCCGCTCGGGAGGACGCCGGAACTGGGAGATATCGAGGATGCCACGTTGCCGTATGTTCAACCCGAGGCGTCTTGCAGCTTTATCGAAGCGCTGTTTGAGCAGGAGCGCCCAAGCCCCCTCTCCCTTCATCCGGTGCTCAAACGACGAGTCATAGTCCTTGCCACCTCGCATATCGCGCACGCGTGCCATCACACGCTCGGCCCGTTGGGGGAAGTGGGCGGCGAGCCAGTCCTGGAACAGCGGCGCGACTTCCCAGGGTAAGCGCAGGACAATGTAGCTCGCACTCGTGGCGCCGGCCTCCGAGCAGGCCTCGAGGACGCGCTCCAAGTCCGGCTCGGTGACGAAGGGAATGACGGGTGCAATGCTGACTCCCACCGGGACGCCGGCTTCGCTCAGGGCGCGGATGGTACGCAGACGTCGTGCGGGAGCTGCGGCTCGTGGCTCCAGCGTGCGCGCAATCACAGGATCGAGCGTTGTGACCGTAACGGCTGCCATGACAAGCCCTCGGGCCGCCATCGGCGCGAGAAGATCGAGATCACGCTCGATCAACGACGATTTGGTGATGGCGGCGAACGGATGGCCGAATTGGTGAAGCACCTCGATCACGCGCCGCGTAATGCGCAGCTCACGCTCGATAGGCTGGTAGGCGTCCGTGTTGACACCGAGGGCAATAGGTTCGGGCACATAGCTTTTCTTCGCTAACTCCCGCTCGAGTAGTTCAGCCGCGTTGATCTTGGCGTAAATCCGACTTTCGAAGTCCAGCCCGGGCGACAAGCCAAGGTAGCTATGAGTCGGACGAGCGAAGCAGTAGATGCAGCCATGCTCGCACCCGCGATAAGGATTGAGTGAGACGTCGAAAGGCACGTCCGGCGACTTATTGCGCGTCAGGATGCTTTTTGCCCGCTCCTCGAAAACCTCGGTACGCAGCGCCGGTCCGCCCTCATCGTCGCCCGGCGCCCAGCCGTCGTCCACCGACTCGCGCCTTTCGAGCTCGTAGCGCCCCTGCAAGTTCGTCACAGCCCCGCGGCCTTTTTGGGGCGTAGGTGGCACAACAGGATATTCGACGTCGGAATCGTCCATAGATCGATGAACTCGAACCATGCGGAAAATATCGTGACCACATCGATAAGCCTATCGTCGCTTATCGTCACGGAAGGTGCGCGAAAAACGCTCCACGATCGCCGCCCCGACCGCAAGGCGATGAACGGAGGTGCGTTGAAATCATACGCCTCCCGATTCGCCGGCGTAGGCGACTAAAACAAGCTGCGCACCGCTTAGCGATTGAACGTGCGTGGCGGACGTTTTGGGCGCGTAAACGCAAAAACCCCGCCGGATAGGGCAGGGTTTTTGACGGGATAGGGAGCCTGACGATTACCTACTTTCACACGGGAATCCGCACTATCATCGGCGTGGAGTCGTTTCACGGTCCTGTTCGGGATGGGAAGGGGTGGTACCAACTCGCTATGATCATCAGGCATAACT
>NZ_DATJJF010000121.1:0-38219 GCF_035492435.1 Trinickia sp. | reverse complement strand
GAGGCGTGAGCCTCCTTGGCATCAACAGTGTGACGCGCCCGGCCACGCAGCGTAGGGAAGCATGGAGACGGCTCGCAAACGAGATCGACTCAGCATTGCTGAAAACGATGGCAACGACGATCAACCTGACAGAGGCTATTTCCGCCGCGCAACAATTATTGAAAGGCGCGGTGAGGGGGCGTCTCGTCGTGGAGGTTAATTGTTAGCCAATGGTTAGAAGTTAGTTATGTATTGGTTAGTAAGGTGTTGGTAAATCATTGACAAATCGTTAGCCGAGACTGCGTCCATTGTGATGACGTCTTGCGACGCCACACATATCGTGCAGCAAACGTTACAACTATGAAATATGCTGGAAGTTGCCTTGCGGTATATTTGTCGCCATGGAACACAAATCCTGTTGAATTGTTTTCATGGGAAATAAGACTGTCATGATGAAACCTGCACGCATCTTCTCTTACGTCGCGGCTGCACTGGCGATTGGCACTTCAAGCGCGGCAATGGCCGGCGTGGGTATTGGCGTCAACATCGGGGTGCCGGCGCCCGTGTACGTTGCGCCGGCGCCGGTCTATGCGCCGCCCCCGCCTGTCGTTTATGCGCCGGGAGCGGTCTATGCAGGGCCTGCGGTCGTCCTTGGTTGGCATGGCGGTCGCTACTGGGACGGCCGGCGCTGGTGGGGACGCGATGAGTGGTATCGCCATCACGGTGGTTACCACGGGCATGGCTACGGACACGACGGCTGGCATCGTTGACCCGCTGTGGTCGTAAGGCAGCAAACACACTGCCGCGCGCTATGTAAAAAAGCCGCCTGCCGGTCACTGACCGGCAGGCGGCTTTTTATGTGCGCAGCGATAGCGCCTGAGCGGCGCCGGCTGATTGAGCCACTTACTCCGCGGCTACGGCCATTCCCCCGACGACGGCATGAAAGCCGCTGTCGACATGAACCACTTCGGCCGTCACTCCACTTGCGAGATCTGAAAGCAGGAACGCTGCCGTATTGCCCACTTCTTCGATCGTCACGTTTCGTTTGAGCGGCGCGTAGGCTTCGACGAAGTCGAGAATCTTGCCGAATCCTTTAATGCCGCTGGCGGCCAGTGTCTTGATCGGGCCAGCCGAGATGGCGTTCACTCGAATGCCTTTAGCCCCGAGCGAGCCAGCCATATAGCGGACGCTGGCCTCGAGCGCAGCTTTGGCGACGCCCATCGTGTTGTAGTTCGGAACGACTTTCTCGGCACCCAGATACGAAAGCGTCAAAAGCGCGGCATTCGGCGAGAGCATCGGCAGGGCAGCCTTGGCAAGCGCTGGGAAGCTGTAGGCCGAGATGTCGTTCGCGATGCGAAAGTTCTCGCGCGACATGCCGTCGAGAAAATCCCCGGCGATGGCTTCGCGCGGCGCGAAGCCGATGGAGTGAACGATCCCGTCGATAGTGGGCCAGTGCGATTTGAGCGAGGCGAAGAGGGCGTCGATCTGTGCGTCGTCGCCAACGTCACAGGGAAAAATCAGATCGCTGCCGAATTCGGCTGCGAACTCGGCGATGCGGTCCTTGAAGCGATCGCCGACATACGTGAAGGCAAGCTCCGCGCCTTCGCGCTTGCAGGCTTGCGCGATGCCGTAGGCGATCGAGCGGTTGGACAGCAATCCGGTCAGTACAATGCGTTTTCCAGCAAGAAAGCCCATGAATTCTCCTATTCAGACAACGCCCGGCAGGGTCCGCGAGACGCGTTATCGGGTGCCCGGCAGTGGGTTTGTATAGAATTCTCTCACAACGCCATTCTTTACCGATCGACATTCGCCCATGACGACAGGTTTGCGACGGGCTTTCGCGCTGCATGGCCTTGTGCGTTCAGCGCTCCTTGTGTGTTGCGCGTGCTCGCTCGTGCTGCCGTTGCCCGCGCGGGCCGTGTACGCCATCGCACAATTCGGTACACCGAAATATTCGGAGGGCTTCAAGCACTTCGATTACGTCAATCCCGACGCACCGAAGGGCGGTACGCTCGTGTTGACGAATCCGAACCGGCTGACAAGCTTCGACAAGTTCAACCCGTTTACGTTGCGCGGCAGTGCGGCGCCCGGCATCGGCATGCTGTTCGAGAGCCTCACGACGGGTAGCTCGGATGAGATGGCGACGGCCTATGGATTGCTCGCCGACGACATTCGCATCGCGCCCGATCGCCGTTCGGTCACGTTTCACATCAACCCGCGCGCGCATTTTTCGAATGGCACGCGAGTGACGGCGGCCGACGTCGTGTATTCCTTCGATACGCTCAAGAGCCCGCAGGCGGCGCCTCAGTTCGCGCTTTATTTCGCTGACATCGCGCGCGCTGTCGTCGTGGATCCCGCCACCGTCCGTTTCGATTTCCAGCAGCCGAATCGAGAGCTACCGCTCATTGCGGGCGCAATGCCCGTGTTTTCGCGTCAGTGGGGTATGAAGCAGGATGGCACGCGCGTGCCGTTCGACCGGTTGGCCTTCGAGAAGCCGATCGGCAGTGGGCCGTACTTGATCGAAAGCTACGACGGCGGCCACACGATCACGTATCGGCGCGATCCGTCATACTGGGGCGCAGCGTTGCCCGTGCGCATCGGCACGAACAATTTCGAGCGCGTTACGTACAAGCTTTATGCGGATGGCGTCGCGCGGCTCGAGGCGTTCAAAGCGGGAGAGTACGACGCGCTCGTCGAGTACGTGGCGCGCAACTGGGCACGGCGTGATGTCGGCAAGCGATTCGACAACGGTGAGCTCGTCAAGCGCGAGTTCCGTCAGCACAACGGTGCGGGCATGCAAGGCTTCGTCATGAATTTGCGCCGGCCCATGTTTCAGGATGTCCGTGTGCGCCAAGCACTCGATCTGGCTTTCGATTTCGAGTGGCTCAACGATCGTCTGTTCTTCGGTGTGTACACGCGTTTGCAGAGCTACTTCGCGGACAGCGAGCTTCAGGCGAGCGGGATGCCGACTGCGGGCGAGCTGACCCTTTTGAATCCGCTGCGTGCGCAGCTCGACCCTGCGGTGTTCGGTCCAATGCCCGAGCAGCCGGACACCGATGCGCCTAACTCGTTGCGCGCGAACCTGCTCGCGGCACGTTCCCTGTTGGCGCAGGCTGGATGGACGTATCGCGACGGCGCGCTGCGCAATGCGAAAGGCGAGCCGTTCCAATTCGAAGTGCTGGAGGATTCGGGCTCCGGTGCGTCGATGGAGCCGGTCGTTGCCGCCTACGCCCGCAATCTCGCCAAGCTGGGCATTCAGCTCACATTTCGGACGGTCGACTTCGCGTTGATCCAGAAGCGCTACGATGCCTTCGACTTCGATATGACGATCGTGCGCTGGCCGGGGTCGCCTGTGCCCGGCACCGAGCAGGTGTCGCGATTTGGCAGCGAGGCGGCCGATCAGCAAGGCTCGGACAACATGCTCGGCTTGAAGTCGCCGGCTGTTGACGCGATCTTGCACGCTCTCGTTCGAGCGCAGACGAAAGAGCAGCTTCTCGATGCGGGGCACGCGCTCGATCGCGTGCTCATCAACGGCTATTACATCGTCCCGCATTGGTACAGCACGACGCATCGCATTGCCTACGATCGCACGCTGCGCTATCCCGGCACGCTGCCGCTTTACTATTCGGCGGAAGACTGGATCGTATCGACGTGGTGGCGCGCACCGAACACGCAACCCAGTGCTGCGCGCTAGAGGCAAGTAGAGGCAAGGGATGCAGTGGGACGAGAAAACACTGCTTGCAGTGCCAATTCGCTCTTCGATGGATGAATGAGTATGTGGGCCTACATATTGAAACGGCTGTTGTTGATGATTCCGACGCTCATCGGCGTATTGACCGTGACGTTCGTCGTCATTCAGTTCGTGCCCGGCGGCCCGGTGGAGCAACTCGCCTATGAGCTGCGCAAAGGGGCGGCCCAGGAAGGGCAAGTCAGCGCACCGCCGTTCGGCTTGCGTGCGCATACGGGCGTCGATGCCCAGCAGATCGCGCAGCTCAAAGCGCTGTATGGCTTCGACAAGCCGCCTCTCACACGCTATTGGCTGATGCTTTCGCATTTCGCACGCTTCGATCTTGGCGAGAGTTACCTGCACCACCGCAGCGTTTGGTCGCTCGTGGTTTCAAAGCTGCCGGTGTCGATCAGCATCGGGCTCTGGACGTTCTTTCTCACCTATTTGATATCAGTGCCGCTTGGCATCGCCAAGGCGATCCGAAACGGCTCCGCGTTCGACATCACAACGAGCCTTATCGTGCTGGTCGGCTATGCCATTCCGGGCTTCGTGCTCGGTGTGCTGTTGCTCGTGTTGTTCGGAGGCGGCACGTTCCTCCAGATTTTCCCGCTGCGCGGGCTCGTTTCGGACAATTTTTCGCAGCTCTCGCTGGGCGGCAAAATTGTCGACTACCTCTGGCATATCGTGTTGCCGGTCACGGCATCCGTCGTCGGCAGCTTTGCGATCGTGACGATGCTCACCAAGAATGCGTTTCTCGACGAAGTCAAAAAGCAGTACGTCTTGACTGCTCGCGCCAAAGGATTGACTGAGCGGCGCGTGCTTTGGAAACACGTTTTCCGCAACGCGATGTTGCCGCTCGTCGTCGGCTTTCCCTCGGCGTTTATCGGCGCATTCTTTACCGGGAGCCTTTTGATCGAGACGCTGTTTTCGCTCGATGGACTCGGCCTGCTCTCGTATGAATCGGTCGTGCGGCGCGACTATCCAGTCGTGCTCGGCACGCTGTATCTGTTCACGCTGATCGGTCTTGCGACGAAGCTGGTCTCCGACCTCTGCTATGTCCTCGTCGATCCGCGCATCCAATTCGAGAAGATGGAGCGTTGAGTTGAACCGAGCCCGCCCCCGTATCGACGCCGGCGTAACAGCGCTCCACGACACATCAGGCGCGGTTGTCTCAACGTCGCCAATGCGGCGCGTCTGGCGGCGCTTCAAGGCACAGCGCCTGGGTTTCTGGAGCCTGCTCATTTTCACCGCGGCCTTCGTTTTGAGCGTGGCGGGCCCGCTCTGGTCGAACGATAAGCCGCTCGTCGTGCGCTACGAGGGCAAGCTTTACTTTCCGCTCGTCACGACCTACGCGGAAACAACGTTCGGCGGGGACTTTCCGACGCCAGCCGATTATCTCGATCCTTATGTGCGGCGTCGTTTCAATTTCCCCGGCAACTTCGCGTTTTATCCGCCCAATCACTATTACTACGACACGATCAACTATGTCTCGAAGGCGCCCAATCCGGCGCCGCCCTCGCGCGAGAACTGGCTCGGCACCGATCAGCAGGGCCGCGATGTGTTCGCGCGGTTGTTGTACGGCTTTCGCGTGTCCGTGGAGTTTGCACTCGTTCTGACGTTCATCGGCAGCGTGCTTGGCGTGCTGGCGGGTGCCGTGCAAGGGTTCTTCGGAGGCCGAACCGATATCGTGGCGCAGCGGCTCATCGAAATCTGGAGCGCCATGCCGGAGCTCTATCTGCTCATCATTTTCGCGTCGATCTTCGAGCCGAGCTTGTTGTTGCTGATCGTGCTGCTCTCGCTGTTCGGGTGGATCGGCCTCGCCGATTACGTGCGCGCCGAGTTTTTGCGCAATCGGAATCAGGACTACGTGCGCGCAGCGCGTGCGATGGGGCTCTCGAACTGGCAAATCATCTGGCGTCACGTGCTGCCCAACAGTCTTACGCCCGTCATCACGTTTTTGCCGTTCCGCATGAGCGGCGCGATTCTGGCACTCACGAGCCTGGACTTTCTCGGCCTGGGCGTCCCGCCGCCGACGCCGAGCCTTGGCGAGCTGCTCGCCGAAGGCAAGGCGAATCTGGACGCATGGTGGATCTCAATGGCGACGTTCGGCGTGCTGGTTTCGACGTTGTTGCTGCTGACGTTTATGGGTGACGCGTTGCGTAATGCGCTCGATACGCGTATTGCCGATGCGATGCGCGCAGGAGGCAACCAATGAGCGCGACACCGATGCACGCAGCACGGCTCGAGCGTGAGCCCAATTCCGAGCCGCTGCTATCGATCGAGCAATTGCAAGTGAGATTCGGCGAGACGGTTGCGGTGCAGGACGTTTCGCTCGCAATCGCCCGCGGCGAGCGCGTTGCGCTTGTCGGCGAGTCAGGCTCGGGCAAGACGGTGACGGCGCTCGCGATCTTGCGGTTGTTGCGCGATGCGCAAGTGACGGGGGCGATCCGGTTTGACGGCGCTGAGCTGACGACGAAGAGCGAGCGCGAAATGCGGGGCCTGCGCGGCTCGGATATCGCCATGATTTTCCAGGAGCCGATGACGGCGCTGAACCCGCTTTACACGATCGGCGAGCAAATCGCTGAGACAATCGTCGCGCACGAAGGCGTGCCGGCGAGTGAGGCGAGGCGCCGCGCAATCGAGTTGCTCGCGCGCACAGGCGTTGCCGAACCGCAGAAGCGGGTGACGAGCTATCCGCATCAATTGTCGGGCGGCCAGCGGCAGCGCGCGATGATCGCGATGGCGCTCGCGTGCCGTCCGCGTCTTTTGCTGGCCGACGAGCCGACAACCGCGCTCGATGTGACGATTCGCGCGCAAATCGTCGATCTTCTGCTCGAACTCCAACGCGAGGAAGCAGCCAAGCGCGGGATGGCCGTGCTGTTGATCACCCACGATTTGAATCTAGTACGCCGCTTTGCCGAGCGCATCGTCGTGATGGAGCAGGGTATGGTCGTCGAAAGCGGCCCGGTCCAGCAGATTTTCGATGCGCCGCAGCATCGCTACACACGCCGGCTCATCGAAAGCCGTCCGCGGCGGGCGGTTCATCCTCTGCAGTCGCTGGCGCCGACCTTGCTCGAGGCGCGCGAGGTGTCCGTGACTTTTCGCTCCGCGCTGCCCGGTGTGCGCGGGTGGTTCCGCTCCGGGCAATTTGCAGCAGTCTCGGACGTCAGTCTGATGGTGCGCCAAGGCGAGACGCTCGGCATCGTCGGGGAATCGGGCTCAGGCAAATCGACGCTGGCGATGGCGCTGCTCGGCCTGCAGCGCACGGCGCAGGGCGAGATCGCATTCCAGGGGCGAGCGCTGGCGAGCTACCGGGGCCGTGATCGCACCGTGTTGCGATCGAATATGCAGGTCGTCTTTCAAGATCCGTTTAGCTCGCTTTCTCCGCGTCAGACGATCGAGCGCATCGTCGGGGAAGGGCTTGCGCTGCATCGCCCGGAATTGGGCGCTGCCGCACGGCGCGATAAGGTTGTGTCGATGCTGCGTGAAGTGGGGATCGAACCCACGGCGCTGGCCCGATACCCGCATGAGTTTTCGGGCGGGCAACGTCAACGGATTGCCATCGCGCGCGCGCTCGTGCTCGAGCCGCGGCTGCTTGTCCTCGACGAGCCGACGAGCGCGCTCGATGTGTCGATTCAGCAGCAGGTGCTCGCGCTCTTGATCGATCTGCAGCGCAAGTACGACCTCGGCTTTGTCTTTATCAGTCACGACTTGGCCGTCATCGAGGCGATGGCCCATCGCGTCGCGGTCATGCACAACGGGGTAATCGTCGAGACGGGCGACGCCGAGAAAATATTTTCAGGTCCGGCCCATGCTTATACAAGAAGGCTGCTTGCAGCCACTCTGCAGGATTGAGTTGTCCTAGTACGCAATCGCCCCGATTGCTTTTATTTAAATTGTTTTTGACAACTGGTTACATTGTGGCTAGTATCGTCCAAACTTTTGCAGAGCCCTGATTCTTAAGAATATTCTACTGTCCGATGCCGCCACGATACTTTGCCCAAGCTAGCTCGCGCGTCGTCGCCGGAATGCTCGTTGGCGTGTTAATGACCGCAGCAGCGGGGGCGTTCGCCGACGAAGCGACCAACTTGCCGCAAAGCGCCGCAACGTCGATCCCCGCATCCGTTCAAGTTGAATCGCCTTCGCTGTCTCCTCAGGTTTCTTCTGATTCGACCCCGAATTCGCAAACCGCCGCAACTGCGACGACCGAGGGCGGTCGCGCCAAAGCGTTTTTGTCGGGCATGGCGGGCAAGGCTAGCGATGTCGTTGTTGGCGCGCTCAACATGATCGGCGTCCGTTATCGGTGGGGCGGTAACTCACCCGATTCGGGGCTCGATTGCAGCGGTTTCGTCCGCTACGTCTTCCAGGACACGCTCGGCCTCGACCTGCCGCGCCGCGCAGAGGAAATGAGCCGGGTTGGCGAAAAGGTTCGCGTCAGTGATCTCAAGCCAGGCGATCTCGTTTTCTTCAATACGGTGCGTCGGACGATCTCCCACGTCGGCATTTATATCGGCGACAACAAGTTCGTTCATTCGCCGTCGACGGGCAGCACGATTCGCGTGGACGATTTGGATGACCGCTATTGGGAGAAGCGCTTCAAGGGTGCGCGCCGCGTCGAAACGGATTTCTCGGGCAAGGTGGATGAGTTGCGTCAGCGTGTGAGCACAACAATAGACCCGAACGCCAACAAGTGATCGGTCGGCCAGAGGCTGGCAAGTTCTTCAAGCTGTGCGACGCCCCCTTTGGGGATCGTCAACAAGAAGCCCGCGGTGCGCATGAGTGCGCCGCGGGCTTCTTGCTTCTGTGCGTCGCTCAGGCGGTTCGTGCCCGGGTTGTCGCGAGCTTCGCCTCCAGCTGGGTAAAGGCCTTGGCGACGGCTTCCTCTCCGGCGAGGATCGCCGCATAGCGTTGCCCAAAATCGCTGCTGCTCATGGCCGCGAGGTTGGGGCGGATGACGAAGTCGGCGTACTTCTCGAGTTCGTACGTCTTGATCGACTGACCCATGATCGTGAACGTCTGAAGCAGGATGTCGAAGGAGCTTTGCGTCACGGCCGTTTCGGGATCCGACGAGATGTCCACGGCGATGACGAAGTCCGCGCCCATTTTGTGCGCGAACGAAGCGGGGACGGGGCTCACGAGCCCGCCGTCGACATACTCATGTCCGCCGATTTTCACCGGCTCGAAGATCGATGGCACGCTGCACGACGCGCGCACGGCGACGCCGGTATTGCCTCGCTCGAACAGAATCGGCTGCCCCGAGCGTAGATCGGTGGCCACGATGCCAAGCGGTTTCGCCATCTTTTCGATTGGGCGATTGCCAAGCGTCGTATTGATGTAGTTCTGCAGAGCGACGCCCTGCAGGAAGCCTCGTGCGCGAAACGGCATGGCCCAATCGCTGATCGAAGCTTGATCCATCGTCAGCGCAAGTTTGTTGATGGCGATGCCGTTCATGCCCGACGCGTAGAGTGCGGCGACAACCGATCCGGCGCTGGTGCCGCATACCAGGTCCGGGCGCAGCCCGCGCGCTTCGAGTGCCTTGATGACGCCAATGTGCGCGAAGCCGCGCGCGGCGCCGCCGCCGAGAGCAAGTCCAATCCGCAGCGCTCGCGTGGGCGCTGCGGCGACGGGTGGGGTGCCTGATAGGGCGGGTGCGTGGGCGATAGGGCTGCGCTCGTCCGGATTCGAGGGCGATGAGGCGCAGGCGCCCAGTAGGGCCGAGGCGCAGGCCACCGAAAAGCTGCGGCGTGAAAGATGGGGCGCGCGGGGCAAAGAAACTTTCAACGAATGTCTCCAACGGGGATGGCCCGCCGCGTGCCGAATCGGCTTGCTGCCCACCGTAGGCGTTAATGCCCCTCGTGGGCGCGACGCGGCGCGGGGCACATCATACGGTAAAAGGGGGTACGCACGGAGGCGCGGCATTGCCTGTGGGCCTGGGGTTGGTCGCATGGCAGGCCAGACGTGTTCGAAGCGCCGGTTATAATTGCGCATTCTTTTTCCGTCTTTCGTTTCTCGCGCGAATCCGCCTATGTCGACCGTTCGTACCCGTTTTGCCCCGAGTCCCACTGGCTTCATCCATCTCGGTAACATTCGCTCCGCGCTTTATCCGTGGGCCTTCGCTCGTAAGATGAAGGGCACGTTTGTGCTGCGTATCGAGGACACCGACGTCGAACGTTCGACGTCCGCCTCGGTCGATGCGATTCTCGAAGGCATGGCATGGCTTGAGCTTGGCTACGACGAGGGTCCTTTCTATCAGATGCAGCGCATGGACCGTTACCGCGAAGTCGTTGCGCAGATGGTGGATCAAGGGCTTGCCTATCCCTGCTACATGTCGACCGAAGAACTCGACGCGTTGCGCGAGCGGCAGCGCGAGGCGGGCGCGAAGCCCCGCTACGACGGCACATGGCGCCCCGAGCCTGGGAAGGTTTTGCCGACGCCGCCGGCTGGCGTGGAGCCGGTGATCCGCTTCAAGAACCCGCTCTCGGGCAGCGTGGTGTGGGATGACGAGGTGAAGGGGCGCGTCGAGATTTCGAACGAGGAGCTCGACGATCTCGTGATCGCGCGGCCCGACGGCACGCCGACTTACAACTTCTGCGTTGTCGTCGACGACATCGACATGCGGATCACCCACGTGATTCGCGGGGACGACCACGTCAACAATACGCCGCGACAGATCAACATCATGCGCGCATTGGGCATGGAGCCGCCTGTGTTTGCACATTTGCCGACCGTGCTCAATGAAGCGGGCGAGAAGATGAGCAAACGTCATGGCGCGATGAGCGTCATGGGCTATCGCGATGCCGGTTATTTGCCTGAGGCGGTGCTCAACTATCTGGCGCGGCTCGGTTGGTCGCATGGCGATGCGGAGATTTTTTCGCGCGAACAATTCATCGAATGGTTCGACCTCGAGCATTTGGGCAAGTCGCCAGCGCAGTACGACCACAACAAGCTCAACTGGCTCAATAACCACTACATCAAGGAAGCTGACAACGCGCGTCTAGCCGAGTTGGCAAAGCCTTTTTTGGCGGAGATCGGCATTGACGAGGCAACGCTTGCGAGCGGCCCCGATCTTGCGGCGGTCATCGCACTGATGAAGGACCGCGCAAATACCGTGAAGGAGATCGCCGAGAACTCGGCGATGTTCTATCGCGTGCCGGCGCCTGACGCAGAAGCGCTCGCGCAGCATGTCACTGAGGCAGTGCGGCCCGCGCTTCTCGAGTTGGCCGCGGCGCTGCGTGCCGCGCCATGGACGAAGGAGAACATCGCCGCGGCATTGAAGGCGACGCTCGGCGCGCACAAGCTCAAGATGCCTCAGCTCGCCATGCCCGTGCGTCTTTTGGTGGTGGGCACGACACACACGCCGTCGATCGACGCGGTGCTGGCGCTGTTCACGCCCGACGTCGCGATCGGCCGGATCGAAGGGGGCGTCTCGGCGTGACGCGATGGGCGAATGCCTTTTGTAGATGCCCGTCCGTGCCGCATTCGCAAAAAAATGCAGGAAAGCATGAAAAGGGTATTTACAAGCGCAGGATCACCCTATAGAATCTCATTTCTGTTCTGCAAGGGGGTATAGCTCAGCTGGGAGAGCGCTTGCATGGCATGCAAGAGGTCAGCGGTTCGATCCCGCTTACCTCCACCAAAAAGCAGAGCAGTAGTTAAAGAAGTTTAGATGTCTCAAAAAGACCCCGTCGGCTCAAGGCTCGCGGGGTTTTTTGTTTTCTGCGTGTTTCTCTCTTCTTTCCTTCTCTTGCGCGAACCAAGGCCAGGGTCGCTCTGACCATGGCCGATCGAAGCTCGTCGATCGAGTCGATTCACTGCAGATCCGAATGCTGCAAACACAGATACGTATCGTGCGCCACGTTTAAAAGGCGCAACAATGTATTACCGGAGATGCCGGCGTGTTATCGAACGAAATACACCGTAACGTCCCGTAGCGCAAACCATGTGGCTTTTCGCTTAGAGTCGAGCCCAACATAGCCTTGCCACGACTACGCCAGCGTGGGGAGGCAAACTTTGCGCTCACGCTATGCAGCCATCCAATCAAGTTAGTCAAACTGTCTCAACGCCGGCCAAGAAAAGCCATCGCCTCGGAACGGCCGTAGCACTAGCCATCCTGGTGTTGCTGGCGGCCGCGATCGCGTACCACGTGATGCACCGGAAGCCCCCGCGCATGCACCGCACGGCACAAGTCGTTTCGGCCGCGTCTGCGACGCTGGGCGACATGCCGGTGACATTGAGCGAGCTCGGCACGGTCACGCCGATCGCGACGGTAATGGTCCAGCCGGAACTGAGCGGCTATCTGATGAACGTTGCGTACAAGGAAGGTGAGGATGTCGAGAAAGGGCAATTGCTCGTCCAGATCGATCCGCGCCCGTACTTGATCGACAAGCAGCAGGCCGAGGCGCAATTGGCGAAGGACCAGGCGACGCTGTCGCAGGCCCGCTCGGACCTCGCGCGCTATAGTGAATTGAACGACAGGAAGTCGATCGCGCAACAAACTTTCGTCGATGAGCAGTTCACCGTGCGACAGGACGAGGCCGCGGTAAAGGCCGACCTCGCCAGCATCGCGCAATACGATCTCGATCTGACCTACTGCCACGTCACGTCACCGATTTCGGGGCGGGTTGGCTTGCGTCTCGTCGATGCCGGCAACTATGTCACAGCCTCCAGCTCGACGGGCGTTGCAGTCGTGACGCAAATGAAACCGACCACGGTCGAGTTCACCGTGCCTCAAGACTCGCTCGGCCAAGTGAGCGAGCGCATGCAAGCGGGCGCAAAACTGCCCGTGACGGTGTCCGACAGCAACAACAACAAGCCCATTGCGACGGGCACGTTGTACGCGCTCAGCAATCAAGTCGCAACGAGCACGGGCACCGTGACGCTGCGCGCGATGTTCGACAACCAGGACGAAAAGCTTTACCCGAATGAGTTCGTGAACGTGAAGTTGCTTGTCGACGTCCTGCACCAAGCCGTCCTCGTGCCGACGGCGGCGGTCCAGACCGGGGCACCCGGCAGCTACGTTTATCTTGTCAATGCCGATAACACCGTCTCGGTCCACAAAGTCACGCCGGGGCCGACCAATGGCCCGTACACGGCGATTCTGTCGGGCCTGGCGCAAGGCGATAAGGTTGTCACCGACGGCATGGATCGCTTGAGCGATGGCGCGGACGTCCGCATCGCCGGTGCAGGCAAAGGGGATGAGGGCGATGCCGACGACGCGGCCCCCGCCAGTGCCGCTCACGCCCATCACCGTCACGAGCACCATCGCGACGACTCGAAAACAGCATCGTAAAGCAGGCATACGAACCGATGAGTCTTTCCCGTCCGTTCATCCTTCGGCCGGTCGCCACGTCATTGCTGATGATTGCGTTGGTGCTGGTCGGCATCGTAGCGGTGCGGTTTCTACCGGTATCGTCGCTGCCCAACGTCGACTACCCGACCATTCAGGTTCAGACGTACTATCCGGGCGCAAGCCCCGACGTCATGGCGACGACGGTCACGGCACCGCTCGAAGTCCAGCTCGGTGAAATTCCGGGGCTGCAGCAGATGACGTCGTACAGCTCTGATGGCTCCTCGACGATCACGCTGCAGTTCGATCTTTCGTTGAATCTCGACATCGCGGAGCAGGATGTCCAGCAGGCGATCAACGCGGCCAACAGCTACCTGCCGTCCGGTCTGCCGGCACCGCCGACCTATGCAAAGGTCAACCCTGCCGATCAGCCCATTCTGACGCTGGCCATTACCTCGAAGTCCCTGTCGCTCACGCAGTTGCAGGACTACACGAACAATCGGCTCGGCATGAAGATCTCGGAGGTGCCGGGTGTGGGCCTCGTCACGACGTCTGGCGGCAACGTACCGGCGGTGCGTGTCGAGGCAGACCCGCACAAGCTCGCAGCCTACAACCTCAATATCGATGATTTGCGCACGTTGCTCGCCAACGTCAACGTGAGCCAACCGAAAGGCAACTTCGACGGGCCCGAGCTCGACTACACGATCAACGATAACGATCAGATCACTGATCCGAAGGACTATCTCGATACGATCATCGCCTACCAGAACGGCTTGCCGGTGTTTCTGCACGATGTCGCGCGTGTCACGGCCGCGGCACAGGATGTGGCGCAAGGCGCGAAATACAACCGCACGCCCGCGATCATTCTTAACGTGCAACGGCAGCCCGGGGCGAACGTGATCGCCACCGTCGATCAGATCATGCGGCAGTTGCCGACGCTCGAATCGACATTGCCGGCGGGCATGAAAATCAAAGTCGTCTCGGACAGCACCGGCATCATTCGCGCTTCCGTACGCGACGCTGCGTTCGAGCTCGTGCTCGCGATCGTTCTCGTCGTGGCCGTGATCTTCGTGTTCTTGCGCAACATACCGGCGACCATCATTCCGAGCATCTCGGTGCCAGTCTCGCTGATCGGCACGCTCGCAGCGATGTACGAGCTTCACTACTCGATCGATAACCTTTCGCTGATGGCGCTCATCATCGCAACGGGTTTCGTGGTGGACGACTCGATCGTCATGATCGAAAACGTCGTGCGTTATCTGGAAGAGGGTGACAGCCCGCTCCAGGCCGCCCTCAAAGGCGCGGGCCAAATCGGCTTCACTATCCTTTCGCTGACGGTCTCGCTGATCGCCGTGCTGATTCCGCTGCTGTTCATGGGGGGCGTGATCGGACGTCTGTTCAGCGAGTTCGCGGTGACGCTCGCTGTGACGGTCGTCCTGTCGGCCGTCGTTTCGCTGACGGTCGTGCCCATGCTCTGTGCGCGGATCTTGCGAGCGCAGGCCGAACGCCACCCGAGCCGCTTCGAGCGTATCAGTGAAGGGCTCTTCGACAAGACGCTGGCTGCCTACGAGCGCGGCTTGCGTTGGGTGCTCGATCATCAGACTTCGACGCTTGTGGTCGCAGGTGCAACGGTTGCGTTGACGGTGGCTCTTTACGCCGTCATTGCAAAGGGCTTGTTCCCCGTGCAGGACGTGGGCGTGCTCCAGGGCATCAGCGTGGCCGACAACTCGGTCTCGTACACGGAGATGGTCAAGCGGCAATCGGCGCTCGCCGAAGTCATTCTGCACGATCCCGATGTCGAGTCCTTGACCTCTTACGTGGGTATCGACGGAACCAACGTCACGCTCAACAACGGGCGCTTCCTCATCAATCTCAAGCCGCTCGAAAAGCGCTCGATGAGCGCGGACAAAGTCGCTCGGCGCTTGCAGCAAGAGGTGGCGAACGTGCCTGGCATCCGGCTGTTCATGCAGCCGGTGCAGGACTTGACGCTCGATACGACGCTCTCGCGAAACCAGTACCGGTTCGTCTTGCGCGGCCCGAGCCAGGCTGAGCTTGCGAAGTACGTGCCCGGGCTCATGGATCGCATGCGGCAGATCAATTCGATCACGGCAGTGACGAGCGATCTCAACACGGACGGCCTCGGCATCGATGTCGAAGTCAATCGCCAGCTCGCCGCACGCTATGGCATTACACCGGCGACGATCGACAACGCGCTTTACGATGCACTGGGGCAGCGCATCGTGTCGACCATCTTCGAGCAGTCCGATCAATATCGCGTCATTCTTGTCGCCAAGCCCGAAACGCTGCCTGATGTGAAATCGCTCGGCGATCTGTATTTGCCGACGCAGACGGGCAGCAGCGGCCAAGTGCAGCTGAGCAATCTCGCCACGATCAAGGTCGTGAAGTCACCGCTCGTCATCAGTCACTTTGCGCAATTTCCGGCAGTGACGGTGTCCTTCAATCTGGCAAACGGTGCGTCACTCAGCACGGCGACGAACCAGATCCAGGGCGCGATCAAGGCGGTTCATCTGCCGCCGTCCATTACGTCGACGTTCCAGGGCGCAGCGCAAGCGTTTCAGGATTCGTTGTCGAGCGAGGTCTATCTGATTATCGCGGCCATCGTGGCGGTCTATATCGTCCTCGGCGTGCTTTATGAAAGCTTCGTTCATCCGGTCACGATTCTGTCGACGTTGCCGTCAGCCGGCATCGGTGCGCTGCTCGCATTGATGATCGCGGGCAGCGATCTCGATGTCATCGGCATCATCGGCATCGTGCTGTTGATCGGCATCGTCAAGAAGAACGCGATCATGATCGTCGATTTCGCGCTCGAGGCGGAGCGCGAACACGGCAAGTCGCCGCGCGAGGCGATCTTCGAAGCTTCGATGCTGCGCTTTCGGCCGATTCTGATGACGACGCTAGCCGCCATGCTGGGCGCGCTACCGATGCTGCTGGGCACGGGTACGGGCTCGGAGCTGCGGCGGCCGCTGGGTGTCGCGATTATCGGCGGGCTGACGATGAGTCAACTGCTGACGCTCTTTACCACGCCGGTCATCTATCTCTTCTTCGATCGGCTGGCACGTCGCTTCGGACGTGAGCGGAACTCTGGGGCGAGCGCGGAGCTTGGGTCGTGAACATTCCCGGGCTCTTTATCCGGCGGCCTGTCGCGACAACGCTCATCGCCGTCGCGATCATCCTCTCGGGGATGCTGGCCTACTTCAAGCTGCCGGTGGCGCCGCTGCCGAACGTCACGTTCCCCGTCATCGTCGTACAGGCGAACATGGCGGGCGCGAGCCCCGATATCATGGCCACCACGGTGGCGGAGCCGCTCGAGCGGCGGCTCGGTACGATTGCCGGCGTCAACGAGCTCACCTCTAGAAGCTATGTCGGCAGCGCGATGATCGTCGTGCAGTTCGACCTGAACCGCGACATCAACGGCGCCGCGCGCGATGTCGAGGCCGCGATCCAGGCGGCACGGGCCGATCTGCCGACGTCGCTGCGCGCCAATCCGAGTTATCGTGAGTACAACCCGGCTGACTCGCCGATCATGGTGCTCGCGCTGACGTCGGATACGCTGACAAGGTCACAGCTTTACGACGCCGCTGATTCGGTGCTTCAGCAACAGTTGTCACAGGTGAACGGCGTTGGTGAAATCACGCTCGGTGGGGCCGCATTGCCTTCGGTGCGCGTGGAACTCGATCCGAACAAGCTCAACAGTTACGGCATCGGCCTCGAGGATGTGCGCGCCTCCGTCAGCGCAGCGAATGCGGACAGCGCGAAGGGGCACCTCGACGTCGGTGCCCAGCGTTATGAAGTGCTCTCGAACGATCAGATCACCAAAGCGGCGCCGTATCGCGACCTTGTGATCGCCTATCGCAATGGTTCGCCCGTCATGCTGCGCGATGTCGCGTCGGTCGTCGATTCCAATGAGAACATCCGTAACGCAGGCCTTTTCAACGGCAAATCGGCCGTCATCGCCATCATCTATCCGCTGCCCGGCAGCAACATCGTCAACACGGTTGCGCAGATGCGCCGCATCCTGCCGTCGGTCGAGGCGACGTTGCCGAGCGGCGTGCAGGTGCACCTTGCGATCGATCACTCTCAGTCCGTCACGGCATCCGTGGCCGATACGCAGCGCACCTTGTTCATTGCCGTGCTGCTCGTTGTTGGCGTCGTTTTCGTATTTCTGCGCTCACCGCGCGCGACGCTCGTGCCGGCCGTTGCCTTGCCCCTGTCGATCATCGGCACGTTCGGGCCGATGTACTTGCTTGGCTACAGCATCGACAATCTTTCGCTGATGGCATTGACGATCGGAACGGGCTTTGTCGTCGATGATGCCGTCGTGGTGCTCGAGAACATCGTTCGGTATCTCGAGCTGGGGTTGAGCCCGCGCGAAGCGGCGATGCGAGGCAGCAGCGAGGTGAGCTTCACGGTCATCTCGATGAGCCTTTCGCTGATTGCCGTCTTCCTGCCGATTCTGCTGATGCCCGGCATTGTGGGCCTGCTGTTTCACGAGTTCGCGATGACGCTTTCCATCGCGATCCTCGTTTCGCTCGTCGTCTCGCTGACCGTGACGCCTGCCATGTGCGCCTATGTGTTGCGCAGGGAAAACGTGATGCATGCGACGAGCGGCTGGTCGCAACGCATCGAGACGCTCTTCGAGCGCTTCAAAGCAGGGTATGCGCGCTCGCTGCATGTCGCGCTCGATCATTCTCTGATCGTCATCATCGTCATGTTCGGCTTGCTCGTCGCCGATGTCTTCCTTGGGAAGCTGTTGCCGTCGACGTTCTTTCCCGAGCAGGACAACGGCATTTTGATGGGCCAGATCATTGCCGATCAAAGCATTTCGTTCCCGGCGATGGAGAAAAAGCTGGCGCAGTTGCAGGCCATCGTGCAGAAGGATCCGGCGGTGGCCTCCGTTGCGGGCTTCGCCGGCGGGCGTGCCATGAATACGGCCCAGGTGTTCATCGAGCTCAAGCCGATTGCGGAGCGCCACATTTCCGCGGCGGAAGTCGTCAATCGGTTGCGCCCGAAGCTTAATCAGGTGTCGGGCGCGAGGCTTTTCCTGCAAGCGCAACAAGACTTGCGCGTGGGCGGGCGGCAATCGGCGGCCGAGTATCAGTACACGCTCACAAGTGACGATCCCAAGCTGATTTACGAGTGGACCCCGAAGCTCGTGAATGCGTTGCGCAAGTATCCGCAAATGCAGGACGTGAATTCGGATCTACAGCAAAACGGTTTGCAGACGTTGGTCGATATCCACCGCTCCACCGCGATGCGCTATAGCTTCCAACCGAACCAGATCGACAATCTGCTCTACGACGCTTTCGGGCAACGCACGGTGTCGACGATTTACAACCCGCTCAATCAGTATTTCGTCGTGATGGAGGTCGCGCCGCAATTCTGGCAGTATCCGCAGACGCTCGATCAGATCTACTTCAGCACTGCGGCGGGCAACGCGAACGGCTCGGCGCAAACGCAGATGCAGGGCGGTACGGTTTCAGCCGTGACGCCGTTCGCCGCGGTGACGAGCGCAACGAGTTCGTCTCCGGCCCTCAACTCGCTGAATGCGAACGCCGAGGCCAATGCGACGACGAACAGCATCTCGAACAGCAAGGGGGGCGGCTCGACCGGCAGCGCCGATAGTACAGCGGCAGAAACGATGGTGCCGTTCCCCGCGTTCGCAACGTACGCGAGCGGCCACACGGCGACACAGGTTAATCACCAGAGCGGACTCGTCGCTGCAACGATTTCGTTCAACCTGCCGCCAGGCGGCGCACTGAGCCAGGCGGCAGCCGTGATCGATAGCGCCGCCCAAGACATCCGCATGCCGGCGGCGGTACACGGCGCGTTCGCCGGGGCGGCACAGGCCTATTCGCAGTCGATGGGCACCGTACCCTTGCTCATCGTTGCGGCGTTGGCGGTTGTGTATATCGTGCTCGGCATCCTCTACGAGAATACGATCCATCCGATCACGATCCTCTCGACGCTGCCGTCGGCCGGCATTGGTGCCACGCTCGCTCTTCTGATCTTCGGCACGCCGTTTTCTGTGATTGCATTGATCGGCATCATCTTGTTGATCGGCATCGTGAAGAAGAACGGCATCATGATGGTCGACGTGGCCATCACGCTGCAGCGCAATGATGGCCTCGAGTCGCGGCAGGCGATTCACGAAGCGGCGGTCATGCGCCTGCGGCCGATTTTGATGACGACGGCCGCTGCTGTGCTCGGCGCTGTGCCGCTCGCGGTCGGAATCGGGCAGGGCGCGTCGCTGCGTCAGCCGCTGGGCATCACGGTGATGGGTGGGCTCGTGCTCTCGCAGGTGTTCACGCTTTACACGACACCCGTCATTTACCTTTACCTCGATCGTCTGCGCGCAAGGCTCGCGCAGTGGTCGGCACGTCTACCGTGGAATCGCAGACCGGACACGGCCGCATGAAAATGACTTTTTCCCGCACCCCTCTAGTTTGCGCCATCGCGTTGATGCTGAGCGCCTGCATGGTTGGCCCGAACTACCATCGGCCGACTACCGCCGTGCCGATCAAGTACAAGGAGCTCGAGGGCTGGACACAGGCCTCACCCGGCGACACTGCGCCAAAGACCGACTGGTGGACGGCCTTTCACGATCCGTTGCTTGACCGGCTGGAGCCGATGGTTGCGGTCTCGAACCAGACGGTCCAGCAGGATTACGCGAACTACGAGGAAGCGCTCGCCGAGGTGCGGGTCGCACGTAGTGCACTGTTTCCGACCATCGGGGTGACGACCGCGGCGACGCGGCAAGGCACGTCGAATGTCTTGAACACGGCAAACGCGGCAAGCGGGTCGAGTGGTTTCCTCTCGGGGGGCAGCCGGCGCGTCACCAATACCGGGTCGCTGGAAGGCGACGTCAGTTGGGCACCCGATATCTGGGGGAAAGTGCGGCGCGCGACCGAACAAAATGCCGCTACCGCGCAGTCCACTCAGGCCACGCTCGCTTATGCGACGCTGTCCGAGCAAGTGACGCTCGCCGTTACCGTGATCAACTTGCGCATTGCCGATGCAAATATCGATTTGCTGCAACGGACGGTCGACCAATACAAGCAGTATCTGCATGTCGTAGAGGACCAGCAAGTGGCGGGCACCACACCGCCGTCCGACCTGATTACCGCGCGCACGCAACTGGAAAGCGCGCAATCGAGCTTGATTGCACTCGGCGTAGCACGTGCGCAATATGCCCATGCGATCGCGGTTCTTGTCGGCAGGAATCCGGAAGCGCTCGACATTCCTCACAGCACGGCGTTGCCCGCTTTGCCGTCGATCCCCGTGGGTGTGCCCTCGACGCTGCTGCAGCGCCGGCCCGACATCGCCGCGGCGGAACGCAGCATGGCCGCTGAGAATGCGGCGGTCGGTGTAGCGGTTGCCGCGTATTACCCGACCATCTCCTTGTCCGCAGTCGACGGTTTTGCTGCATCGCCGTTGGATGGATTGCTGCAAATCGGCAACTATGTCTGGTCGATCGGCGCCAGTGCGAGCCAGACGCTGTTCGAGGGGGGATATCGACGCGCGACTGTCGCTGCGGCGAAGGCGGCCTATGATTCAGCCGTGGCCTTTTATCGCGGCACTGTATTGACCGCCTTCGAAAACGTCGAGAATGATCTCTCCGGGCTTCGCATTCTGGCCGATCAGGCAACGGTTCTGGATACGGAAGTGAAAGATGCGACGCGCGGTGCGCAGATCACGCTAGACGAATATCAGGCTGGCACCGTCGATTACACGACTGTGGCGATGGCTCAGACGACGCTGCTGAGCGTGGAACAAACAGCGTTGAGCGTTCAGGCTACGCGGCTCGTGGATGCGGCTTCGCTGTTCGGCGATCTCGGGGGCGGTTGGTCCGCCGACGAATTGTGCGATCCGCGTCACGCGAAATGTAAAGGGAAATGAGGCGGCGCCGTTGAGCGTGCTGGCCTCAACGCTGCTCTTGGCTGGCGCTGAGAGACTTCGCTGCCTAAGCAACAAGGCGACACCGCAACAACAAACATCACCGTAACTGCGCGGCTGCGACGAGCAGCACCATGCTGCCGATCGCACCGTCGAGCCAACGCCATGCCTTTGCGTTGCGGAACCATGGCGCGAGCCATTGCGCCCCGTACCCGAGGCAGGCGAACCAGATCGGGCTCACTGTCATCGCGCCGAGCGCGAAAGCCATCCTCGCCGCTTGCGGTTCCCGCGCGCCCGCTGTGCCCAGCAGCAGAACAACATCGACGTAGACGTGCGGATTCAGCCAGGTGAAGGCAAGCGTCATCAGCACGACCGACCAGCCGCTTTGCCGATTGGACGCGTTACCGCCGTCGCGTGAGGTCCCGACTTCAATGACCACATGGCTCGGCCGCCAAGCACGGCGCAACGCCGAAATCCCGAACCACGCGAGATAGGCGAGGCCCGCGTAAAGGACGAATTCGACGAAGGTGGGATACTGCCTTGCAACGGCGGATGCGCCGCCGACACCGGCCGCGATCAGGATGAGGTCGGAGACACTGCAAACCAGTACGATCTTGCCGACGTGCGATCGCATGATGCCCTGGCGAAGCACAAAGGCGTTTTGTGCGCCGATGGTCACGATCAGGGAGGCCGAAAGGGCGGCCCCATGCACAAAAGCGGTCCAGGTCATGGCGAAATGCGATAGACGAGTGATGGGAACGGGCGTAGTCTGCCGTATCGCCCCGCATAAGAAAAACTGATTTTGCTAACGCGGATTAAGCAACGCTAATGTTCGACTACGCCTTGCTCGATGCACTGGCTGCCGTGATTCGGCACGGTTCGTTCGACCGTGCCGCGAGTGAACTCAACGTCACGCCCTCGGCCGTCTCGCAGCGGGTCAAGCTGCTGGAAGAACGTATCGGCAGCGTGCTCGTCAAGCGCGGCCAGCCCTGTGTGGCCACGCCTTCGGGGGCGCTTTTGTGCCGCCATACGGAGCGGGTTCGACTACTGGAGGCGCAGCTGACCGGGCACATGCCGATGACGCCGGGCGGTATGCCGGCCGATGCATGGCCGGCGCTGCGCGTTGCCGTCAACGACGATAGCGTTGGTTCATGGTTCGTCGACGCGGCCTCGGAATTCTGCATCGAGCGACAAGTGCTGCTCGATATCGTGATCGACGATCAGGACCATACGGCTCAACGCATTCGGGACGGCAGCGTGCAAGGTGCCGTGACGACGCAAGCCGAGCCCGTGCAGGGCTGCCGGTCGACGCGGCTTGGCACGATGCGCTACGTAGCCGTTTGCGCGCCGGCGTTCTTCGCGCAATATTTTGGCAATGGGGTCAATCGTGAGTCGTGGCGCCAAGCGCCTTGTGTCGTCTTCAACGCGAAGGACGCTCTGCAAACGCGCTTCATGCGTCGCGTGACGCGCGCCGCGGTGGATCCGCCAGTGCACTGGGTGCCGCACGTGGGTGGGTTTGTGCGCGCCTGTGTGATGGGCTTAGGGTGGGGTATGTGCCCGACACGCATGATCGCCGCGCAGCTGGCAACTGGCGAGCTTGTCGAGATATTGCCGGGGCGCCGACTCGACGTCGACCTTTACTGGCAAAGCTGGCGTCTTTCGGTTGGGCTGCTCGACGAATTCGGAGTTGCCCTCAGAAAACGTGCGGCGGACTTTCTCGACTGAACGACGGCCGTGTTGTCCAAGCGCGTGGCCGATGCGGATAAGCGCACGACAGAAGTCGGGCAGGCCTGCCTGCCCGACGCATGAATCGATCGTTGCGCGATGCCGACGCTTAGCGCGCGCTGATCAACGAAGGATCGATGTAAGCGCTGACGTCCTGCGATTGCTTATAGACGCTGTTGCGCACATTGAATTTGTCCGCGTTCTCGCTCGAGCCGTAAAGCGAATCGAGGCCGTCGGCTTTCACATAGACCTTCTTTGCGGCAGCCAGGTCGAGCAGGTGAGTGCCTTTGAGCAACGGCAGATACTGCGCCGGCGTGAGGCCGACGCGTGCCGACATGATTTTTACCGCGTCCGGCTGGGTCTTCGGATCGTTGATGTAGGCAACGCAGCGATACCAGACCTTCACCACCTTTTCCCAATCTGCCTTGCGTGTAGCGAGGCTTGTCGGGCTGATTGCGAAGACATCGTAGATGAGCCCCGGGGCATCAGCGGAGGTAAAGATGGGGTGCGAGCCCGGAGCGCGCTTGAGCGCCTCGCCGGCATTAGGCTGCCAGGCCGCCACTGCGGCGATATCGCCCGAGGATGCCAACACCTGCGGCAACTCGTTCGTCTTCGCATTGACGAGCGTCACGTCCGATTCCGTGAGGCCGTGCTTGCTAAGTGCGGTGTCGAGCAGCAGCTGATCGACGAGACCGACCTCGACGCCAACCTTCTTGCCTTTGAGCGCTTGCACCGATTTGACGCTCGGCTTCGCGACAATCATGTCGTTACCGCTCGAGTAGTCGGTCACGATCGCCATGATGTTCTTCGCGCCGCTTGCGCCCGTGACAAGGGCATCGCCGTTCGTGGCGCCGACAGCATCGAGCTTTCCGGCTGAGAATGCGTCGAGCGAGGCCGAATAATCGAACCATTCGAAGTCGACATCGACGCCTTCCTGCTTGAACCATCCCTTGTCAATCGCGATCTGGAAGGCCACCCAACCGGGCCAGTCGCTGTAGCCGATCTTCAAAGGCGCAGCCGCATGGGCGGGCAGCGTCGCGGTGCCGAATGCGAGCGCGGCCGCAAGGCCTGTTAGCGCACGGCGCATGAAGCGGGAGGAGGCAAGTCGGGGAACGGCAGTTTCGATTCGTTTCATCGTGTTGGGCTCCAGACGACCGGTAAGGGTAGGCTTGTCGATGCGGCATCCGCCGCGCTCATGACCGGTTCCCGCGGGAGCGAGGATGAAACGCCGGCCAAGGAGAGGCGCGATAGCTGTCGCTATCGGCGATCTCCCGGGCTTTTGTCCCGCCGTGTAATGCGTGAGCGGAAACGACTCCCCGCTCCGTTCACGCACCGGGCTGCTCTCGGACCAGACGTTCTAGCGAACCGGAACCCTAGCACCCCTGAAGATGCGACACTGCCGCACCTCTCGGGAGACGCGGTACGCGAGAAGCGTGCCAGAGACGCATCGTTGCCGTTTCATCATGCACGCCAGGCTAGGGGAGTGCTGCAAACCGGTGATGAACGAACGCGAGAAAGCGCTCGAGCCTTTCGGCTATCGACGGGGATAATCGAACGCACTTGACTCGGCGGTCGTGAGCGTCGTTGCTCTCCAAGAGCCAACCTTCATTGATCAGCTTCTGCACATAGGCGACGGCCGTGCGACGACTGACGCCGGGCATGAATTCATAGAGCGCCGTTTTCGGGAATGCTGATTGATCGCCGGCCCACATTTCGCAGAACAGATCGCTGTAGTTGAGATCGTTCAAGCCGATATCGCCGAACTGAGCGGCCCATTGAAAGTCCATGTCGAGCAGGGCGCGCGCAACGGCTCGCCCCTTCACTCTGCTGATTTTTCTCTTCATCGATTCACCATCGCGAGGAAAGATGCGCGCTTTGCGTGCACAAGAGCCCAAAAAACGGGCGCATTGGGCATGAGTGCATGGCTTCCCACAAGCAAAGCGAAGTCAGCCAGCACGTCACCTTGACGATCCTCGAATCACCTGTATTATTGCATGCAACTTTGCATATACCGTGATGCGATGAAGCTCGAATTGTTCAAAACGTTCTGGGGCTTTTCAGGCGGACCGCACGATGCAGGCCCACTCGTGCGTGCTGCTGGTTTTGATGGCATCGAGGCGCAGGTGCCGTCAGACGCTCGCGAGCGGGAGAGCTTCTCGCAAGCCCTCGAAGAGGAGCGGCTTGCCTTCATCGCGGAAGTGACGACTGCGGGTGGTTATGTGCCGGTGCGCAGCGCCAGCCCCGCCGATCATTTGCGCGATATCGAGCGCAGCATCGTACTCGGCAAGCCGCTGCACCCGCGATTTTTTACGATCATTGCCGGTTGCGACGCATGGCCGCTCGCGACGCAAATCGATTTCTTTTCGCGAGCGCTCGATATTGCTTCAAGACATGGCGTCGAATGCAGCTTCGAAACGCATCGAAGCCGGTCGCTGTTCAATCCGTGGGTGACGCTTGAAGTCATACGCGCCGTTCCTCAGCTGAAGCTGACCTGTGATTTCAGTCACTGGGTCGTCGTGTGCGAGCGCCTGCTCGACAGTGAGATGGAAACGCTAGCCGAACTCGCTTGCCATGCCCATCATGTGCATGCGCGCGTCGGCTACCCGCAGGGCCCCCAGGTGCCGCATCCCGCAGCGCCGGAATACGCGGATTGCCTCGCCTGGCATCAGCGTGCCTGGGAGCTCCTGTGGTCAGCACAGCAAAAGAACAGCTACCCGGTGACGACGATGACCCCCGAATTCGGGCCGGACGGTTACCTCCATACGCTGCCGTTCACGAACGCCCCGGTAGCTGACCTTTGGGAAATCAACGCGTGGATGGGGGCGCAGGAGCGCCGCCATTTTCAAGCGTTTCTTCAACGCGACGCGGATAGGGATGAACCGATGCGCGGGCGCGCACAAGCGGCAGCCGGATGACGCCATGACGAAAACGCCCTACGCATCTTCCGTTCGACCGGCTCCGATCGCCGATATCTCCGACCTCTATAGCAACGAGCGCGAGCGCCGTCTTTGCTCCTTTTTCTTATTTGAGGCAACGCATCGAGCGCGGCGAGCTCGTGATGCCGAGCCAAGCTGAGACGGTTGGCCGCTTCGGGCAGCATGCCCGGCATGCCGACGGGAGCGCATCCGGCGAGGCTTGATAGCGAAAGCGGAAGCAATAAGACGTTCGCCTTGCAGTGCTCGATGACAGGGCTTCTTGCATAGTCGTGGTGCACAGCGCGTAGCAGCCTGGTGCCCAGGCCATCGTGGTCTACAACCCAAGTAGTGCGGCCGCATGGCTGTCACTGCGTTGGGCTTTGCATTCACGGGCGTTGGCACATTCTTCGCTTTATTAGTCGTCGAGAGGTGCGAAGCAATTTGCATCATCTTCAGGATCGCTAGGGTTCCGATCGCGCGGCATGGCGCGGTGACTGGTCCGAGAGCAATCCGGTCTTGCCCAACCTCGTTCATCTCGAGGCGACGGCGAGGCTCCACGGAGGGATAAAAGCCCGGGAGGTCGCGATGTTTTCAATCGCCCTCTCATGCCGTAGTCCCACCGTTCATAGGAGCCTCTATGTCGCCGAATCCTTCAGTCGACCTTCCTCCGATCCCGCGTGTGCTGTGGGAGGCGGTTATCCCTGCCGGTACGCATTGGTCGGGCCTCTTGCGGCGTGGTATTGCGCTGCGCGTGGTCGACCTCGATGGCGGCGCGAATCTCTCCGCGCTCTTTTACCGGCAGGAGGACCCACTCGAGCGCTACAACATGGCCGATACGCTAAAGGCTCAGCATACGGCGCATCTCACACGCGGCTTCGTGCTCTATTCGGACATGGGGCGCGTGATGGCATCGATCACGGCGGACACGCTCGGCTGGCACGATCCACTCGGCGGCATCGGAGACTCCGCGCTCTTCACGAGAAAGTATGGCGTTGCACGCTACCAGGAGGAGCGCAACGCGATGATCCGTAACGGCCGCGACAGCTTGCTCATCGAAATCGCGAAGTACGGCCTCGGTGCACGCGATCTCGTCGCCAACGTCAACTTCTTCAGCAAGCTCGCAGTAGCAGAAGACGGTGACCTGGAGTTTGTATCAAACCACTCACGTGTCGGCGATGCGTTCGATTTGCGTTTCGAGATGAACACGCTCGCGGCGTTCTCGACGGCGCCGCACCCGATGGATCCTGCAGCGAGATACCAGCCCAAGGCCGTCAAGCTCATTGCCTATCGCGCCTATGCGACTGATGCCGGCGTACCCGCCGACGATCCATGCCGTTCGCACTGCGCCGAAAACGAGCGCGGCTTCACCAACACCGAGCGTTTGTTCGCCTAAGGAGACCGGCATGCCCATCGTCGAAAGCCAACTCGATCCGCGCTATGCCGTCTACGATTTCACGCTCCCTGCGGGCGAGCCGTGGTTGCATGAGGTGAAGCGCGGCCAAGCATTGCGCATCCTGGACCTCGAAGGCAATCAGGCCGTCGATACTCTCTTTTATAACAGTGCCGATCCGCTCGAGCGCTACAGCGCGCAAGACACGATTCGCGCACAAAGCAAGCTGTATCTTTCGAGCGGCAGCGTGCTGATGTCGAATCTCGGCAACCCGATGTTGACGATCGTGGCCGATACGTGCGGCCGTCACGACACGCTCGGCGGCGCCTGCGCCGCGGAAAGCAACACCGTGCGCTACGCGCTTGAAAAGCAGCACATGCACAGCTGCCGCGACAACTTCTTGCAGGCGATCACGCATTGCACGTGTGGCGCGGGCGCGTTGCTTACCAAGCGCGACATTGTCAGCAACATCAACTTCTTCATGAACGTGCCGGTCACGCCGCTCGGCAAGCTCACGTTCGAGGATGGGATCTCCGCGCCTGGCAAGTATGTCGAGATGCGCGCCGAGATGGACGTCACCGTGCTCATCTCGAACTGCCCGCAATTGAACAATCCCTGCAACGGGTATAACCCGACGCCCGTGCGGCTCACGATCTGGGAGGCGCAGTGACGTTCCGCAAGGTACTGATTGCGAATCGCGGCGAGATTGCATGTCGCGTCATTCGCACGTTGACGAGGCTCGGCATTGCGTCAGTGGCCGTGTACTCGGATGCCGACCGGCACGCGGCGCACGCGCGGCTGGCCAATGAGGCGGTCTGCATCGGGACGGCTGTGGCATCCGAAAGTTACCTGAACGTTGCCGCGATTCTCGATGCAGCGCGCGCCACGGGCTCCGACGCCGTGCACCCCGGTTACGGATTTCTCTCCGAGAACGCCGCGTTTGCCGAGGCCTGCGAGGAGGCCGGTATTCGCTTCATCGGGCCTCGGCCGGATCAGATGCGCTCGTTCGGGTTGAAGCATTGCGCGCGCGAGCTGGCGCAAGCCGAGGGCGTGGCGCTGCTACCGGGCACGGGCTTGCTCGCCGATGCGGCGTGCGCGGTCTCCGAAGCTGCCGCAATCGGCTACCCGGTCATGCTGAAAAGCACTGCGGGTGGGGGCGGCATCGGTATGTCCGTATGCCGCGGGCCGAGTGAGCTCGAGGCGGCATTCGCTTCGGTGTCGCGGCTCGGCGGTGCGAACTTCGCGAACACAGGTGTCTACCTCGAAAAGTTCGTCGAGAACGCGCGGCACATCGAGGTACAGATCTTTGGTGACGGTCAAGGCAATGTGATCGCGCTCGGCGAGCGCGATTGCTCGGTGCAACGGCGTAATCAGAAGGTCGTCGAAGAAACGCCGGCGCCTGACCTCTCGGATTCCGAGCGAAACGAGCTAATGGCGAGCGCTGTGCGTCTCGCGAGGGCTGTCGACTATGAGTCGGCCGGCACGGTTGAGTTCGTGTTCGATAGCGATACGCGTCGGTTCTACTTTCTGGAGGTCAACACGCGCTTGCAGGTCGAGCACTGCATCACCGAGGAAGTGACGGGCATCGATCTGGTTGAATGGATGATTCGCCAGGCCGAAGGTCAGCTGCCGCCGCTCGAAACGCTCGTGCCGACACCGTGTGGCGCCAGCATTCAGGTTCGCCTTTACGCCGAAGATCCGAACAAGCATTTTCAGCCGAGCGCAGGCACGTTGACGCACGTGCGGTTTCCGGCTTCCGCACGCATCGAGACCTGGGTGGAAGCTGGCACCGAGGTCAGTTCGTTTTACGACCCACTGGTAGCCAAGCTCATCGTCAAAGGCGACACGCGCGAGGCCGCAGTGGCCGCTTTGCGCCAAGCGCTCGATGAGACCGAGCTTTACGGCATCGAAACGAACCTGGATTACCTACGCGCCGTATCGGGCTCGCAGCACTTCGCGCACGGCGCGCGGACGACGGCGTTCCTGTCGCGCTTCGCTTTTTCTCCGCACACGATCGACGTGCTCGAGGGCGGCGTTCAGACGACTATCCAGCAGTTGCAGGGCCGCACGGGATATTGGAGCGTCGGTGTGCCGCCGTCCGGGCCGATGGATGACCGATCGTTTAGGACTGCGAATGAATTGCTCGACAATGCCCCCGATGCTGCGGGGCTAGAGCTGACGATGGTCGGTGCGACCTTGCGCTTCAACATGACGACGCTCTTCGTGCTTGGCGGCGCGCTCATGCGCGCCACGCTCGATGGCGAACCGGTGCCGTACTGGCGGGTGATGCGCGCGGCGCCGGGCTCGGTGCTCAAGCTCGGCGGCATCGAGGGCCCTGGCATGCGCACGTGTCTGGCCGTGAAGGGCGGACTGCAGGTGCCCGATTATCTCGGCAGCAAGGCGACGTTCACGCTCGGCCAGTTCGGAGGTCATGCTGGTCGCGCGTTGCGCAAGGGCGATGTCTTGCATCTGGCGAGCAACGCTGGCGACGGCGAGGCGGGGGGAGTGCTCGATGCCTCGCGCATCCCTGAGTTGACACGCGAATGGTCGCTCGGCGTGCTCGACGGTCCACACGGTGCGCCGGATTTCTTTACGCGCGACGACATCGCAATGCTGTACGGCACGCGTTGGTCTGTCCACTACAACTCGAGCCGTACCGGTGTGCGTCTCATCGGGCCCAAACCGCAATGGGCACGCTCCGACGGCGGCGAAGCGGGTCTGCATCCCTCGAATATTCACGACAACGCGTACGCGATCGGCGCGGTTGATTTCACGGGCGATATGCCGGTGATCCTCGGCCCGGACGGCCCGAGCCTGGGTGGTTTCGTATGTCCCGTCACGGTCGCAGGCAGCGAGCTGTGGAAGCTTGGGCAGTTGCGGCCTGGCGACGCGGTGCGCTTCGTGCCGGTGCCCGTCGGTGCGTCGGGTCCCGGTGTCGACGCCGTGGCGCATGAATCCCTGGCGTCGCAAGCGAGCGCTGCGGCCTTGTATGAAAGCGGCACGCACGACTGCGTGCTGTTTAGCGATCCCGAAGCGGGCGAGGGCATCGGCGTTGTCTACCGCCGCTCGGGCGATCGCAACGTGCTGGTCGAGTATGGTCCGCTCGTGCTCGACTTGAACTTGCGTTTTCGCGTGCACGCGCTGATGACTTGGCTCGAGGCCCATCGTCTGCCCGGTATCGCTGATCTCACGCCGGGCATTCGTTCTTTGCAGGTCCAGTTCGATCCGGGGGTCTTGTCGCGCGCCGCATTGGTCGAGCATCTGCAGCGTGCGGAGCGCGAGCTGCCGTGCATCGACGAAATGTGCGTGCCCAACCGGATCGTGCATCTTCCGCTGTCGTGGGACGACCCATCGACGCGCCTCGCGATCGAGCGCTATACGCAATCGGTGCGCCCCGATGCGCCTTGGTGCCCGAGCAACATCGAGTTCATCCGGCGTATCAACGGGCTTGACGCGATCGAAGATGTGAAGCGCATCGTATTCGATGCGAGCTATTTGGTGATGGGGCTCGGCGACGTTTATCTGGGGGCACCTGTGGCGACGCCGATCGATCCGCGTCATCGGCTTGTGACGACGAAGTACAACCCCGCGCGTACCTGGACGCCTGAGAACGCAGTCGGCATCGGTGGCGCGTATCTGTGCGTGTACGGCATGGAGGGCCCCGGTGGCTATCAATTCGTCGGCCGCACCGTGCAGATGTGGAATCGCTATCGAACTACCAGTGAGTTTGAGGCCCGTAAGCCTTGGCTTTTGCGCTTCTTCGACGAGATACGTTTCTACGAAGTCAGCGAGGCAGAACTTGCCGAGATGCGCGCCGATTTCATCGAGGGCCGTGCGAGCTTGAAGATCGAGGAGTCGGTGTTCGATCTCGGTGCTTACAACCGCTTCCTGCGAGATGAGGCTGGATCGATTGCCACGTTCAAGGCGTCACAGCAGGCGGCGTTCGAAGCAGAGCGTGAACGCTGGCGCGCGGCGGGTACGGCCGAATATATCGGCGAGCCGGAAACTCAGGGATCAAGTGCGGCCGCGGGGGACCCTGCCTGCGCCGAATTGCGCGAAGGCCGATCGGCTGTCAGCGCCGATGTATCGGGCAGTGCCTGGAAGATCTGCGTCACTGAGGGGCAGCGTGTCATGGCAGGACAGGTCGTGGCCATTCTCGAGTCGATGAAGATGGAAGTGTCGGTGACAGTGGCCGAGGGTGGCATCGTGGAGAAGATCGAATGCGCAGAGGGCGCGCCCGTTGTGGCGGGGCAGCGGCTCATGGTGATGCGCTCAGACGTTACAGCTGTGGAGACCCTATGCAAGTGAATGAAAACGTTCTGACGCTCGGTGAGCAACCGTCTGCCTCAGGGCCAATCGAGCCTCTGACCATTGCCTCGCTGAAAAAGCGTTATCGCGAGGGCAGCCTCACGCCACGGCAACTCATCGAGACCATCGCGGCTCGAACAGCCGGGGAAGACCCGCACCATGTCTGGATTCGTCCGCTCACGCGCGAAGAGATGATGCGCTATGTGGACGCGCTTGAAGGCAAGTCGGTCGACGCGCTGCCGCTCTTCGGGATCCCGTTTGCGCTCAAGGACAACATCGATCTGGCGGGCGTGCCGACGACGGCGGGTTGCCCGGCCTACGCGTATGAACCCAACGAGAGCGCAGCGGTCGTGACGCGCCTGATCGCGGCGGGGGCCATTCCCGTCGGCAAGACGAATCTCGATCAATTTGCGACTGGGCTGTCGGGCCAACGCTCACCGTACGGGGCATGCCGCAATGCGCTCGATCCGCGCTATGCCTCAGGCGGCTCGAGCTCCGGCTCCGCGGTGGCTGTCGCGCTCGGCTTTGCGGCATTCTCGCTGGGAACCGACACGGCGGGCTCGGGGCGTGTGCCGGCGGCCTTCAATGGCCTCGTCGGGTTGAAGCCGACAAAAGGCGTGGTGAGCACGTTGGGTGTGGTGCCCGCGTGCCAGTCGCTCGATTGCGTGTCGATCTTTGCGCATTCGGCTGACGATGCGCAGGCGGTGTTCGACGTTGCCCGTGGTGTCATAGCGGGCGATCCGTACGCACGCGCATGGGTGCCGGGCGACGAATCGATGCTGCGGGCGGGGGGAGGGCGGCCGCTAGACGGCGTGCGTTTTGGCGTGCCGCGCGCGTCTCAGCTCGAATTCTTCGATAACGAGGCCTATGCGCATGCCTTCGATGCTGCGCTTGCGCGGCTGTCCGAACAGGGCGCTCAATTGATCGAGATCGATTTCACACCGTTTCTCGACACGGCGCGTCTGCTCTATGAAGGCCCGTGGGTGGCCGAGCGCCTTGCCGCCATCAAACCTTTCTTCGATGCCCGTCCCGACGCGCTTCATCCCGTCACGCGCGCCATCATCGGGGGCGCCGAGCGCTGGAGCGCTGCCGATGCGTTCGCAGCGCTCGATCGTCTCGCCGTATTGCGTATGCATGCGCAGAAAGTATGGGAAGACGTCGACGCGATCGTCATGCCGACATCGCCGACGACGGCGACGCTCGACGAGCTTGAAGCGGATCCTATCGGCGTCAACGCGCGCTTCGGCTACTACACCAACTTCGTCAACCTGCTCGACTTGTCGGCGCTGGCTGTGCCGGCGGGCGTATGCCGCGTTGGGCGGCATGCCGGGTTGCCGTTCGGCGTGACATTCGTCGGACGCGCGCATGCCGACGGCTTCTTGCTCGATCTTGCCCACGTTTGGCTGGGCGAAGTACAGGCCACGACGGCCCCGGAGTCGAAGCGGGTTTGCGTGGCCGTAGTGGGTGCGCATTTGCGCGGGCAGCCGCTCAACGGGCAACTGACGGAGCGCGGCGCACATTATGTGAGAACGACGACAACGGCGCCGACGTATCGGCTCTTCGCACTGCCGGCCGCATCGAGCGGCGGCGTGGCGAAGCCTGGGCTCGTGCGCGTGCCGGACGGAGGTGCTTCGATCGAAGTGGAGCTGTGGGATATGCCGCTGGACGCCTACGGCGGCTTCGTCGCACAAGTGCCGCCGCCACTCGGCATCGGCACTTTGACGCTGGTCAACGGCGTGCAAGCGCAGGGCTTCCTCTGTGAGAGCGCTGTGCTCGAAGGGGCTGCCGACATCACCGCATTTGGGGGCTGGCGAGCTTATCTTGCAAGCCTTGAAGTCAGCGATGAGAGATCGGCCAGACGAGCCGGATAAGCAGATCAAGAGCGGCGTTCACCACTCGCGAAGCGCGTGTTTCACGCGCAATGCGACCCATGCAAGGGAGGTTCAATGTCAATGACAGCCGATCGACGGACAGACTGGTTTGCGGTGCGCCGCGAGCTGTCGGTGCGTCACAAGTGGATGCTCGGCATCGGTTCGTTCGTATTGCCGATCATCCTGTGGTGCCTCGCGAGTTATGTGCCTTTTGTCTGGCATCCGCAGATGTTGATCACGAATCCGGGCAGCGTCGACTACTTCCAGGTCGGCATGCGAGTCGACAAGGGCACGTTCCAGGACGAACTCGCCGATGCGCGGGCGAAACACGCGGCCTTGCCAATGGGCGTGCCGGCGAACCCCGTTTATCTGCCAGCGCCGCATGAGGTGCTGCATGCGTGCTACACCGCGTTCGCCACGCCGCCAGCGTCGCGCGACGGCGCATGGCTTCATCAGAGCATCTGGCACAGTATTCAGGTGATTTTCTGGGGCTTTGTCATTTCCTCGGCGATCGGTGTGCCGCTTGGCATCGTCGGTGGCACTTTCAGTGCGGTTGCACGTCTGCAGGAGCCATTCCTCGAGTTTTTCCGCTACTTGCCGGCGCCGGCGTTCGGCGCGCTCATGGTGGCGATACTCGGCATTTACGATGCACCGAAGATCGCGATCATCGTCATCGGCACGTTCTTTCAGCAGGTGCTGATCGTGGCGAACACAACGCGCAAGCTCGACTACGCGCTTTTCGAAGCGGCGATGACGCTCGGCACGAACAAGCTCAGGCTGCTCACGCATGTGGCGATCCCGGGGATCTTGCCCGATCTCTATCGTGATCAAAGGATCTTGCTCGGCTGGGCATGGACTTACCTGATCGTCGCCGAGCTCATCGGCACGACTTCCGGCATCACCTGGTACATCACACAGCAGGCGCGCTACGAGCATTTCGACAACGTCTATGCGGCGATCATGATGATCGGGGTGATCGGACTCGGCACGGATATCGTGCTCGCCTTCGTTGGCCGCAAGCTCTTTCCGTGGGACCGCGCACTCAAGGCATAGCGTGTCCGTTCGGCGGCGTGTCATGACGACCCGCTGCCCGGCTTCCTCCATAAGGATTCCAAGATGCTCAACCCGCAACCGGTTCCTTCCTATCTGATCCAGTCCGAAGCCGTACGTACACGTTTCGAACGCCTTAAGGCACGGGAAACAATCCTTGAGGTGCGCCATCTCGGCAAGCGTTTCGCGACACCGCAGGGCGAGTGCACCGTGTTGAACGACATCAGCTTCAAGACACACCGGCGCGAGTTCGTCTGTGTGATCGGGCCGTCCGGCTGCGGCAAGTCCACGCTGATTCGCATCCTTGCCGGGCTCGAATGGCCCACGAGTGGTCAAGTGCTGCTCGACGGAAAGCCTGTCGATGGGCCGGGCGCCGACCGCGGCATGGTCTTTCAAGGCTATACGCTGTTTCCATGGCTCACGGTCAAGAAGAACGTGATGTTCGGCCTGAAGATGAATGGCCTGAGTCGGGGCCAGGCAGAACGCGAGGCGTTGCAATGGCTCGATCTCGTCGGCTTGTCGAAGTTTACCGACGTCTATCCGCATCAGCTCTCGGGCGGCATGAAGCAACGCGTGGCGATTGCGCGTGCGTTGGCAAACCGGCCGCGCATTCTGCTGATGGATGAGCCTTTCGGCGCACTCGACGCGCAAACACGAGCCAAGATGCAGGCGTATCTGCTCGACATCTGGCGCAACATCGACATCACGATTGTGTTCATCACGCACGATCTCGATGAAGCCATTTTGCTGGCCGATCGCATTCTCGTGCTCAAGGCGAATCCCGGCGAAGTCGAGGAGTTGATCGAAGTCCCGGTGCCGCGGCCGCGCGAGGCGTCGCAGATCACATCGTTCGAGTTCAGGGCGACGAAAGCGCGGCTCGAAGCGCTGATTCATCCGCCAACGGAGATCGACGACGGCGATGCGGTGCGCCCCCAAATTGTGCGCATGACCGACGTGACGGACGATGTCGAGTAAGTGGCGGGCTCTCTAAATCGAGTTCCAGTATTCTTACTTGTACGTAACAAATGGCTTATAAACAGACAAGGAAATCCTGACTGCCGGAACTGGCCCCCGTGCTATATGCTCGCCAGACTGGGTGGTATTCCCGGTCCCGAAAACCGTGAGCATGTCGATGAAGCAAGGAGCAGCACCTACCTCGGTCCAGCACCTCCGGTCGTGTCTTGGCGCCTTGTTGGGCAACGCATTCACCCGTTGGATGGAGCACGCGGTACTTGGGTCAAAAGTCAGCATGCCGCTGCCCGTCGCGCCAATGCTCACATCGGCGGCTTTACTGTTTACCGAGCACGGTTACCTGCGTCGCAAGGAGGCGGGGGCGGCACCGGTCTTGCACCCACTCCTTACAACGCGATTGCGACATAGTGACGCGGGGGGCCTGAACTTCGCGGTAAATGGGACGGCTATACCGGTGTCGCAGTGTCGGACATCGACCTGCTTTGGCCGCTGTCCCGCATGGTTCATTCGAGCGCACCGACCGCAGGCCTGAGTTGTGCGCACATGACGTCGCCGGCGAGAGCCGCGACAACAAGATGCGGCGCCGTAGTCGGCGCAACAACGGCAATCGTAGAGCTGGCGCCGCTTTTCAGGGACCGCCGATGCAAGCGTGCCTGGGTCGCAAACGGGCTGGACCGCATCGTCAGCCGGGTCGCGAAGCGCAATTTGAGCAGGTGTTTTTACCGGCGAAAGGGGTGTTCGGCGTGTGTAGCGACTGAGTGGAATCGTGTCGATTTATTAGAGATACCAAATCGACACGATAAAAAACTTTAACTATTACTAATAGGTCCGGTCGCTCACTATCAATGTGCGTGCGGCCGGTAGTCCGAAGACACCGGAATCCGGCAAGACGCGCGACGATACATCGTTCGCCGCCGTCAAGTCGACCAATAACATTCCGCACCGCTTGGATGGAGACAAATTCGTGTACAACGTCGATCGTTCGATCGGACGGCGCTATGACGCGCACCGTTCGATTGCTGCGCCGCAGCAAACCGTGCAGGATGGAATCCGGCTTTCCCCCAATGTCGCGCATGCGGCGCCGGAACGCACGATAGCCCCGATACGCGCGAGCGCCAGCTGCGCACAGACCACCTATAACTGCTTAGGACTGCTTACGGATGTCGCCGCCCGGTTGCGGCGATGCCAGGCGCGGCGTATGCCGCGTGCAGCCCTGCGGATGCTTGACTCGGACCGTGCGCACGCGCGGCGCATGAGAGTCCGGGAGTCCGCCGGCCGCGAGGCCGAGCTGACCGACCAGATTTCTTGACTCGACCAATGGGGAACGACACATGAAGATCTGCGTATATGGCGCCGGAGCGATTGGCGCATACATGGGTGCCCAGCTCGCGCTGGCCGGTGCCGAAGTCAGTTTCGTCGCACGCGGTGCGCATTTGGCCGCGATGCAAAAGAACGGTGTTCGGCTGCAAATCGACGGTACCGAGCGTGTGGTGCAGGTGAAATGCACGTCCGATCCGCGCGAGCTCGGTCCGCAGGATTACGTCATCGTGGCGCTCAAGGCTCACTCGGTGCCTAGCGTTGTCGAATCGATGCTGCCGCTCTTTGGTCCGCAGACGGCGGTTGTCACTGCCGTCAATGGCATTCCATACTGGTACTTTTATCGCCATGGCGGTGCGTTCGAAGGATCTCAGCTCGAGAGCGTCGACCCGGGTGCCAAGCAGTGGAACGTGCTGGGGCCCGAACGTGCCATTGGTTGCGTGGTCTATCCGGCGGCGGAAATCTCCGAGCCTGGTGTGATTCGCCACGTTTACGGCAAGAAGTTCCCGATCGGCGAGCCGAGCGGCGAACCGACCGAGCGCACGACGAAGTTCCACGAGATCATGGTCGCCGCCGGCTTCGATGCGCCGATTCGGGAGAAGATTCGCGATGAGATCTGGCTGAAGCTGTGGGGCAATCTCTGCTTCAACCCCATCAGCGCGCTCACGCACGCGACGCTCGATGTCATCACGAGCCACCCGGGTACGCGGGCTGTTTCGCGCGCGATGATGCTCGAAGCGAAAGCGATCGCCGATCGTTTCGGCGTGAACTTCCGCGTGGATGTGGAACGGCGCATCGATGGAGCAGGGGCCGTAGGCGCACATAAGACGTCGATGTTGCAAGACCTCGAGGCAGGTCGTCCGATGGAGATCGATCCACTCTTGACCGTTGTCCAGGAGATGGGGCGCTTGGTCGGTCAGCCGACCCCCACCATCGATACCGTGCTGCCGTTGATCAAGCTGCGGGAGCAAATCGCGCAGTCGCCGGCGCCGGTAGCCAGCGAGGTAGTCAAAGCCGCAGCATAAAGCGCATTCCCCAAAAAGCGCATCTTTAACGATGGCCGCCGCTGTGCGGCCATCGCACTGATTTCCCGTCTCTCTCGACGGCGAGCGTGTCGCTCGCGGCGCTCAGCCGCCGCTTGTTCCGCCGCTGCAGCCACCCATCTCGTGGACTTGCTCAGAGCGCTGCCGATCCTGGCTGCGCAGGGCCATTCCCGTTCCCTTTCACCGGCGTGAGCCAAATTGTCGCTGCCATCGCGCCACCAATGGGCCGAAATGTCGCGCCCATGGCGTCGTTGCCGGCGGTATTCTGTATTTCAGCAGATGCGCTTGATCCTTCCCTTTATGCATGGCGGGGTCAATCGTCGCGGCTAAACCATACTTCCTGTAATGATTTCCGTGAAATATCACATACAGTATATTGACGTTTACCGCGACGCAGCATAACATGGTGGTTATGCAAGCGATTGGTAATTTTTGTGGGAGGAATAATGGAACTCGATGCTTTGGCTTGGATCAGTGTTGCTGCCGTTGGGCTCGGTGCCTTCGTGACTTACACGGTAGGCAAGTGCATTTCCGCACCGTTGGCTGATATGGCCGCCAAGCACGGCCGCTTCGCCGGCCTCGGCGAAACGAAGGCGCAGCGTCCGGCTTCGGGCCTGGGCCAAGGGCACTCCGGACGCGAGGTCATGCATGTCGCCAGGATTGCTCACTAATAGTAACGCGGCGTTCTCGTCAGAAAAGAACGGGGCGCCTACATCGGGCAG
>NZ_DATJJF010000120.1:0-11609 GCF_035492435.1 Trinickia sp. | reverse complement strand
ATGAGCCTCAAATGCGGCATCGTCGGCTTGCCCAACGTCGGCAAGTCCACTCTCTTCAACGCGCTGACCAAGGCGGGCATTGCCGCCGAAAACTATCCGTTCTGCACGATTGAGCCGAACGTCGGCGTCGTCGAGGTGCCGGATCCGCGCTTGAGCGCACTCTCCGACATCGTCAAGCCCGAGCGCGTTGTGCCGGCCGTCGTCGAGTTTGTCGATATCGCCGGGCTCGTCGCGGGCGCGAGCAAGGGCGAAGGCCTTGGCAACCAGTTCCTCGCCAACATTCGCGAAACGGATGCCATCACGCACGTCGTGCGGTGCTTTGAGGACGAGAACGTCATCCACGTGGCGGGCAAGGTCGATCCGCTGTCCGACATCGAGGTCATCAACACCGAACTCGCGCTTGCCGATCTCGGCACTGTCGAGAAGGCACTTGGACGCTACAGCAAGGCGGCCAAGTCGGGCAACGACAAGGAAGCGGCCAAGCTCGTCGCCGTCCTCGAGAAGGCCCGAGTGCAACTCGACGCCGCCCGGCCGGTCCGCGCGCTCGATTTGACCGACGATGAAACGGTGCTCATCAAGCCGTTTTGCCTGATCACGGCAAAGCCGACGATGTACGTTGCCAACGTCAAGGACGATGGCTTCGAAAACAACCCGCACCTCGACGCCGTTCGCAAGTACGCCGAGGCCGAGAAGTCGCCCGTCGTCGCCGTGTGCGCCGCGATCGAAGCTGAAATTGCCGACCTCGCCGATGAAGACAAGACGGCGTTCCTCGCGGACATGGGGATGGACGAGCCGGGCTTGGACCGCGTGATTCGCGCAGGCTTCAGGCTGCTCGGCCTGCAGACGTACTTCACGGCCGGCGTGAAGGAAGTGCGCGCCTGGACGATCCACGTTGGCGATACCGCGCCGCAGGCCGCGGGTGCCATCCATACCGACTTCGAGCGCGGCTTCATTCGCGCACAAACGATTTCGTTCGACGACTTCGTCGCCTTCAAAGGCGAACAAGGCGCGAAGGAAGCCGGGAAGATGCGCGCCGAAGGCAAGGAATACGTCGTTCATGATGGCGACGTGATGAACTTCCTCTTTAACGTTTAAAGCGCACCTTACGCACATGGCCCAATACGTCTTCACCATGAACCGGGTCGGCAAAATCGTGCCGCCCAAGCGCCAGATTCTCAAGGACATCTCGCTCTCGTTCTTCCCCGGCGCGAAAATCGGCCTGCTCGGCCTGAACGGCTCGGGCAAGTCCACTCTGATTCGCATCATGGCCGGCGTCGATCGCGATATCGAAGGCGAAGCCACGCCGATGCCCAATCTCAACATCGGCTACCTGCCGCAAGAGCCGCAACTCGATCCGGAAAAGACGGTACGGGAAGCGGTGGAGGAAGGTCTCGGCGACGTCTTCAGCGCACAAAAGAAGCTCGACGAGATCTATGCGGCCTACGCAGAGCCGGATGCCGATTTCGATGCGCTCGCCGCCGAACAGGCGAAGTACGAAGCCATCCTCGCGGCGAGCGACGGCGGCAGTCCCGAGCAACAGATCGAAGTGGCCGCCGACGCGCTGCGTCTGCCGCCGTGGGACGCCAAGATCGCGAATCTGTCGGGCGGCGAAAAGCGCCGCGTGGCGCTGTGCAAGCTGCTGCTCGAAAAGCCCGACATGCTGTTGCTCGACGAGCCAACCAACCACCTCGACGCCGAATCGGTCGAATGGCTCGAGCAGTTTTTGACGCGCTTTCCCGGCACGGTCGTCGCGGTCACGCACGATCGCTACTTCCTCGACAACGCTGCTGAATGGATCCTCGAGCTCGATCGCGGCCATGGCATCCCGTGGAAGGGTAACTACAGCAGCTGGCTCGATCAGAAAGAGAACCGGCTCAAGCAGGAAGAAGCCTCGGAATCGGCGCGCCAGAAGGCAATCAAGAAAGAGCTCGAGTGGGTGCGCCAAAACCCGAAGGGGCGTCAGGCCAAGTCGAAGGCCCGGATTGCACGCTTCGAGGAGCTCAACAGCCAGGAGTACCAAAAGCGCAACGAGACGCAGGAGATCTTCATTCCTGTGGGCGAGCGGCTCGGCAATGAAGTCATCGAATTCAAGAATGTCAGTAAGGCCTACGGCGATCGCCTGCTCATCGACAATCTGAGCTTCAAGATGCCGGCCGGCGCGATCGTGGGCATCATCGGCCCGAACGGTGCGGGTAAGTCGACGCTCTTTCGCATGCTGACAGGACGGGAGCAACCCGATTCCGGCGAAATCGCCGTCGGCCCGACCGTCAAGCTCGCCTACGTCGATCAGAGCCGCGATGCGCTCGACGGCAGCAAGACGGTATTCGAGGCAATCTCGGGCGGCGCCGATGTGCTCACGGTCGGCAAGTTCGAGACGCCTTCACGGGCGTATATCGGCCGCTTCAACTTCAAGGGCGGCGACCAGCAGAAGATGGTCGGCAATCTTTCGGGCGGCGAGCGCGGGCGGCTTCACCTGGCCAAAACGCTAATCGCGGGCGGCAATGTGCTGCTGCTTGACGAGCCGTCGAACGACCTCGACGTCGAAACATTGCGCGCCCTCGAAGATGCCCTGCTCGAATTCGCCGGTTCGGTCATGGTCATCTCACACGACCGCTGGTTCCTCGATCGCATCGCCACGCACATCCTGGCGTTCGAAGGCGACTCGCAAGTGGTGTTCTTCGACGGCAACTATCAGGAATACGAAGCAGACAAGCGCAAACGCCTCGGCGATGAGGGCGCAGCGCCGAAGCGCATCCGTTACAAGCCGATCACCCGGTAGTCGCCGGGTTCGATAGTCAGCCGGCAGGCTCTAAGGAGCCTGCCGGCTGCTCTTCTGTTGCGCCGATTTGCGGCGTCAAACGCACGGCCCGCCAAGCCCACTCATCGCGGGCGAGCCGCGAGCCGCGCGCTGCACGCCATTTAGCGAATCCGCGAAAAATCACGCCAACGATCAAGCAAAAGCCAGCCCCAGCTCGCGCAGCTGCACTTCTGTTGCCCCGGCACTCGTATGATGCACGCCGTGCCAGCCGAGCGCGCTTGCCGCGCGCGTGTTCTTGACGTTGTCGTCGATGAAGACGATGTCCTGCGGTGCAACACCAGGCACCTGCTGCTGGATGCGTGAGTACATCTCGGCGTAAATAGCCGGGTCGGGCTTCGCAAGCTTCACGCGGCCCGACACGACGACATCGCGAAAACGCCGCAGCACCGAAAAGCGCTCCCAAGCCCACGGAAAAGTCTCGTCTGACCAATTGGTCAGACCGAAGAGCGGCACACCGGCCGCCTCGAGTTTGTCGACGAGCGCCACGCCTTCCTCGAGCACGCCGCGGATCATCTCGTGCCAGCGCTCGTAGAACGCCCGGATCAGCGATTCATGCTCAGGAAACCGCGCGACGAGCTCCGCCGTGCCCTTGGCGATGGGCTGACCGCCATCTTGCTGCGTGATCCAATCCAACGAGCAGACTTCCGTGAGGAAGCGCCGCCGCTCGGTGTCGTCGGTGATCAACTGGCGATAGAGATAGTCGGGGTTCCAGTCGATGAGCACCCCGCCAAAATCAAAAACGACCACTTTGTCGGCCATGCAGACTCCTCGTTCGATACTTGTGTCGGCTCATGCGCTGCCGCAGTGGGCACCGGGCAGCGCAGACGCTCTCGTTCAGATGGCTTGCGTGCGCGTTTCGAGCCACGCTTTCGCCTCACCCGCTACATGCGGCAAGACGCGCTCACGTACCGTCTGGTGATAAGCGTTGAGCCAAGCGCGCTCGTCGTCGCGCAACAATTCGAGCGCGATACAGCGGGTGTCGATCGGGCAGAGCGTCAGTGTCTCGAAGTCGAGGAAAGGGCCAAACTCCGTTTCGCCAACGGAACGGGCGAGCACCAGGTTTTCGATGCGCACCCCCCAACAGCCCGGCCGATAGAGGCCCGGCTCGACGGAGGTGATCATCCCCTCCTCCATCGCCGTCCACGGCTCGGGCTGCGCGTAATGCGAAATCACCTGCGGACCTTCATGCACGTTCAGGAAGTAGCCCACGCCATGTCCGGTACCGTGCCCGTAGTCCGCACCGGCTTCCCAGATCGGCGCGCGCGCAATGGCGTCCAGCATCGGCGAGCGAATGCCACGCGGAAAACGCGCGCGCGACAGCGCAATCGTTCCCTTCAGGACAATCGTGAAATCGCGCTTGTGCGCCGATGAGATATTGCCGACGGGGACCACCCGCGTGATGTCCGTCGTGCCGCTCGTATATTGGCCGCCGGAGTCGATGAGGAGCAGCCCATCGCCCGCGATGGTCGCGTGCGAAGCCTGGGTGGCGCGATAGTGCGGCATCGCGCCGTTGGCATTGAACCCGGCGATCGTCGCAAAGCTAAGCGATACGAACCCGGGCCGTCGCGCGCGCGCCGCGCTGAGCCGCTCGTCGACGGTGAGCTCGGTGATCGTCTCACGGCCAAGCGCCCCTTCGAACCAGGCGAAGAACTCGGCAAGCGCCGCGCCGTCCTGCTCCATCGTCGCTCGCACGTGTTCCGCTTCCGCCGGCGTCTTGCGCGACTTGGCGAACGTCGACGGATTGACGGCCTCGACCAACGTCACGCTCGCCGGCACGGCCTCCTTGAGGCCGTAAGTGATGCGTCGTGGATCGATGAGCAACGTCGCGCCGGCGGGCAGCGCGGCCAGCGCCGCCGTTGCCCGCTCGTACGAGTCGATGCGAATGCCGTCACTCGCCAGCGCTTGCGCAAGCTCGGCCGGTACTTTACCGTCCGCCACAAAGAGCGTCGCCGAATCGAGCCCGATCAGCGCGTGTCCGACGAAGACGGGATTGAACTCGACATCGGCGCCCCGCAGGTTCGTGAGCCAAGCCAGATCGTCGAGCGTCGAGATGAAATGCCACTGAGCCCCCTTGTCGCGCATCGCCGTCCGGATTGCATCGAGCTTCGCGGCGCGCGTTACCGCCGCATAAGGCATCGCATGCTCGTAGACAGCGCCAACCGGGAGCGCCGGGCGCCCGTGCCAAATTGCGTCGAGCAAATCAAGGTCCGTGCGCAGCGATACACCGCGCGAGCGCAATGCGTCCGCGAGCGTACGCGCCGCGGCCAGCGCGAGCACCGTGCCATCCACGCCGACGCTCGCCCCACTGGGCAGGTGCTCTGCAAGCCAGTCGACAAACTGCATCGGCTGGCCGGCCGCCATCTTCATGAGCGAAATGCCGCTGCCCGCGAGCTGCGCCTCGGCCTGCACCCAATAACGGCTGTCGGCCCATACACCCGCGAAGTCGGCTGTGACGACCAGCGTGCCGACCGAGCCCGTAAAGCCCGAAAGCCACTGCCGCCCTTGCCAGCGCTCAGGCAAGTACTCGGAAAGATGAGGATCGGAAGACGGGACCACGAAGGCGGCAAGCCCTTCTCGCGCCATCGCCTCGCGCAGCCGCGCAAGTCGCCCGGCGGCAGTTTCATCGGGCTGCGCGGATTGTTCGGAAAGTCGGACGTTCATGGGTTCCACCAGGGTTCAACGACGAGAGACCAGAGCGACTGCCAGCGCGACGGCGGCGAACGCGGCAGCGGTGCAAAGCGGCCACTCGAGCACCCCGCCATCGTAGAAGAGTCCAGACAGGTTGCCGGCCATCTTCGCGGCAGCGGCCGCAATGACACCGATGACCACGGCCACGAACCCGCGCATGCGAGTCGCGCGGTACCGCGGATGCAACCGCCAACCGGCAAGTCCGATAACGGCGCCGAGCACGACGATACCCAGCCACCCCATCAGCAACCCACCGCAATCGTCGCCTGCATTTTCATCGGATAACGGGACGCGCCATGCAATCGCATCAATGGCTATTCTCTATCAAAGGTAAAAGTACGGCTTTTGGCAGCCGGGCGATATCGCAATAGATCATTGCATATTCGCGACAATCGCCCGCGGGCCGCGGCAGCCATGGCCGCCCGCCTGAATGCGGCAGCATGGTCACCCGTTGCCCACTCAGAGCCAAAAGCATGAAATCGTTATAATAACCGCCTGTTACTCAAATGCCGCCTACTCGAGTCGGGCGGCGATGTGCCCACGTATGCAACTGCTCACGATCGGAATCAATCACCACACGGCGCCCGTCGCGTTGCGCGAGCGCGTGGCGTTTCCGCCTGAGCAGGTGAAGCCGGCGCTTGCCGCGTTCAAGTCACTGGGGATTGCGGGCGCACCCGAGGCCGCCATTCTTTCCACGTGCAACCGCACCGAGCTGTATTGCGTGACCGAGGCGGCAGCCTCGCGGGAAGCCGCGATCGAGTGGCTCTCGAGCTACCACGGCGTGGATGTCGCGGAGCTCGCGCCGCACGTCTACGCACTGCCGCAGTCCGAAGCGGTTCGGCATGCGTTCCGCGTGGCCTCCGGCCTCGACTCGATGGTGCTCGGCGAAACGCAGATTCTCGGGCAACTGAAAACCGCTGTGCGCACGGCCTCGGAAGCGGGCGCGCTCGGCACGTATCTGAATCAGCTTTTCCAGCGCACGTTCTCCGTCGCCAAAGAAGTACGCGGCACAACGGCGGTGGGCACGCAGTCAGTATCGATGGCCGCGGCGGGGGTACGGCTTGCGCAGCGCATCTTCGACAAAATGTCGAAACAACGCATCCTCTTTATCGGCGCGGGCGAGATGATCGAGCTGTGCGCCACGCACTTCGCAGCGCAGACACCGCGCGAACTCGTCGTCGCCAACCGGACGGTCGAGCGCGGCGCCAAGCTCGCGGAACGCTTCAACGGCCGCTTTATGCCGCTTGCCGACGTGCCCGCGCGCATCCACGAGTTCGACATCATCGTTTCATGCACGGGATCGACGCTGCCGATCATCGGCGCAGGCGCGGTCGAACGCGCGATCAAAGCACGCCGGCATCGGCCGATCTTCATGTTGGACCTTGCGGTACCCCGTGACATCGAACCCGAGGTTGGGCAGCTTAAGGACGTGTTCCTTTACACCGTCGACGATCTCGGTGCCATCGTGCGCGAAGGCAATGCGACGCGACAGGCGGCCGTCGCGCAGGCTGAGACGATCATTGAAACCGGCGTGCACAACTTCATGCAGTGGCTCGATGCGCGCAGCGTCGTGCCGGTGATCCGTCACATGCATAAGCAGGCGGACGCATTGCGCCGTGCGGAACTCGAGCGCGCCCAAAAGATGCTCGCACGCGGCGACGATCCGGCTGCGGTGCTCGAGGCCATGTCGCAAGCGCTGACCAACAAGCTCATTCACGGCCCGACGCACGCGCTCAACCGCGCAAACAGCACGGAACGATCGACGCTGATCGAGTTGCTCGGCGGCGCCTACCAGCACGGCAAGCCGTCGGACCATTAGCGCCGCGGCCACGCTCAAAAGGCGCCGCGGCGGCCCGCACGCGCATGCGGCCGTCTCCTTCGAATCCAATTCTTCCGGGAGCCTCGCTCCACACCATGAAAACGAGCATGCAACAGAAGCTCGACCAGCTGACCACAAGGCTGGCCGAACTCAACGATCTGCTGAGTCGTGCGGACGTCACCGCCAACATCGACCAGTACCGCAAGCTCACGCGCGAACACGCGGAGATTGGTCCTGTGGTCGAGCATTACACGCAATGGCGCCAGGCGCGCAACGATGCGGCGACGGCCTTGGAGCTCGCCGCCGATCCGTCCATGCGCGAGTTCGCCGACGAAGAGGCGCGAGCAGCCCGTGAACGAATGGGGCAGCTTGAGACCGAGTTACGCGCCATGCTGCTGCCAAAGGATCCGAACGACGAGCGCAACATCTTTCTGGAAATTCGCGCTGGCACAGGCGGCGACGAATCGGCGCTCTTTGCCGGCGACTTGCTGCGCATGTACCTTCGTTTTGCCGAGCGGCAGCGCTGGCAGGTCGAGATGATTTCGGAAAGCTCATCGGATCTTGGCGGCTATAAGGAAGTTATCGCACGCATCGCCGGTCAGGGCGCTTACTCGCGGCTCAAGTTCGAATCCGGCGGCCATCGCGTGCAGCGCGTGCCGGCCACCGAAACCCAAGGCCGCATTCATACGTCCGCCTGCACCGTCGCCGTGATGCCCGAGGCCGACGAGATCGGGGAAGTCGAGATCAATCCGGCCGATTTGCGCATCGACACGTTCCGAGCATCGGGCGCGGGTGGACAGCACATCAACAAAACCGATTCGGCCGTGCGCGTTACGCACCTGCCAACGGGCATCGTCGTTGAGTGCCAGGACGACCGCTCGCAGCACAAGAACAAGGACCGCGCGCTCAAAGTGCTGGCCGCGCGTATCAAGGACAAGCAATACCACGAGCAGCACGCCAAAGAAGCCGCGACGCGCAAAAGCCTCATCGGTTCAGGCGATCGTTCGGAGCGAATCCGCACGTACAACTTCCCGCAGGGACGGCTCACCGACCACCGCATCAACCTGACGCTGTACAAGCTCGATGCGATGATGGACGGTGACCTCGACGATCTCATCTCCGCCCTCCTCACCGAGCACCAAGCGGAGCAGCTCGCGTCGCTCGGCGAAGCCGACTGACGATGCGCTCGAGTCATTCCCCCATCGCACACTTCGCTCAATCTGCTTGCCATGTCCGCCGAGCCAGATTCGTCTGCCCAGCCTGACGGGCACGGGCTCTCCACAGCCGGGACGCCGAGCGCCCCCTGCTCGGTTGGCGCGATGACGCCCGGCAGTTCGACGCCTCAGAGCACTGCGGCGCGTTCTGCCGTGGGGGTCGCCGCGACCGCTGACACCGCAACGGCTCTGCTGCGCGCCTCGCCACTGCCCGCACTTGAGGCGCGGATACTGCTCGCGCAGGCGCTTGGTTGGCGTCGTACCGAGCTCATCACGCGCGGCGACGAACCGCTCCAGCAAAGCCAAGCCGCGGCTTACCGGACCCTCGAAGAACGACGCTGCGCAGGCGAACCGATCGCTCAGATCGTCGGAGCACGCGAGTTTTATGGCCTTCAGTTTGAGGTTACGCGGGACGTGCTGATACCGCGGCCCGAAACCGAGCTGCTCGTCGAAACGACGCTCGCGGCCATCGAGCCGCTCAGGAACCCGCGTGTCCTCGATCTTGGCACCGGCAGCGGAGCGATTGCCGTCGCGGTGGCGTCAGCACGGCCCGACGCGCGAGTCTGGGCGCTCGACCGCTCGTCCGAGGCGCTGGCGGTCGCAGCACGCAACGTGGCCAAGCTCGTCGACCCGCATCGGGCCGGCGGATCGATTCATCTGATCCAAAGCGACTGGTACGCAGCGCTCGATCCGTCGCTTTCATTCGACGTCATTGTCAGCAACCCGCCCTACATCGCGGCGACGGACCCGCATCTCACCGCCGGGGACCTGCGTTTCGAACCAAGAGGCGCGCTCACCGACGAAGCGGACGGACTCTCGGCAATTCGGGCGATTATCGACGGCGCGCGCGCGTACGCCGTGCCGGGCGGGCAGATCTGGATCGAACATGGCTACGACCAAGCGGCTGCCGTGCGCGCCCTCCTCACAGGAGAGGGATTCGCCGAGGTCCACTCGCTCGCCGACCTAGCCGGCATCGAGCGGATCAGTGGCGCAGTGACACCCAGCGCGGGCTTTGTCACCGATCACGCCGCCCGATAGCCGCCCCGGCCTGGACCGGCGAAATCCGTTATCATTTCCAACTATCTTCCACGCTCCGTGTTCTCACGGAATCAAGGTCAGTCATGGATACGCAACAACGCATCAAGCAGATCGTCGATGAAAACCAGGTCGTGCTCTTCATGAAGGGCAACGCACAGTTCCCGATGTGCGGGTTTTCCGGTCGCGCCGTGCAGATTCTTCAGGCATGCGGCGTCGACCAATTCAAGACGGTGAACGTGCTCGACGATGAAGAGATCCGCCAAGGCATCAAGGACTTTTCTAATTGGCCGACCATCCCCCAGCTTTATGTGAAGGGCGAGTTCATCGGTGGCTCTGACATCATGATGGAGATGTACCAGTCGGGCGAGCTTCGGCAGCTGTTCGCGTCGGCCTGACGCGCAGCCCGGCCTCTTACGGCTGCCCCGCCGCGCCATCCCCGGCCGCACCATGCCAGCGCTCAACACGCCGCCGCGCCGGTTGATCATTGCGATCACGGGCGCGACGGGCGCCATTTATGGCGTGCGCCTGCTCGAGACGTTGAAGCGTCTAGGTGGCGTCGAGACGCACCTTCTGATCTCGAGCGCCGGCTGGCTCAACGTTCAGCATGAATTGCGGCTGACGAAAGACGAAATCCATCCGCTTGCCGATGTCGTTCATTCCGTGCGCGACATCGGCGCTACCATCGCGTCGGGGTCGTTCGCGACCGACGGCATGATCGTCGCGCCCTGCTCGATGAAAACACTGGCGAGTATCGCTCACGGGTTGTCCGACAACCTGATCGCCCGTGCGGCCGACGTCACACTCAAGGAGCGCAGACGGCTGGTGCTCCTTGTGCGGGAAACGCCGTTCAACCTTGCCCATCTGCGCAATATGACGGCCGTCACCGAGATGGGCGGCATCATCTTTCCGCCACTGCCCGCGTTCTATCACCGGCCCGCATCGATTGATCAACTCGTCGACGACACCGTCGCCCGCGTGCTCGATTTGTTCGCGCTAGGGGCGAAGCTTGCCGACGCCTGGAAAGGCTTGCGCGGCGACGAGTCGGATCGACGCTAAATCCGGCGCACCGCGCACGGCACCCGACGGGCAAGACGTCAACCTCCGCCCACTCAAAGCTGCACGCAACCGCAAGTTGAAGGCCCTAAAGGTGGCGGCGAGCGGTTGTCGCCCGCCGCTCTCTCAACCGTCAGGGTTGAGCTAAGACGCTGACGTCATCTTCATGACCCTCGCCCTCCGCTTCGCGCTCGTCGAGATACGGCGTGCGATAGCCTGACGCGACGCCCCAGAAATAGAAGACGAGCGCGGCGATAGCCACAGCCAGCATGTCCCAACCGTAGGGTAAGAGCCCCCTGCCCCCAAATTGCTTGCTACCGATCAGGGAGAACAGCGCCATCGTCGGCAGGTAAGCGACGAGCCACCAGGCCCCTTTCAGATCGCGGTGAAAGCCACCCCAGCCGGCCTTGCCCTGGTAGTAGAAATAGACGGGCAGCGCAACGATCATGAGCAAAATGATCTCCCCCGTGAGCGGCCATTTCGCCCAGTAAAGCACGAGCGAGGCGCAGACAAAGGCAAACGGGGCAACCACGCGCATGAGCGGCAGCTTGAGCGGCCGCACGAGGTCGGGCCCTGCACGGCGAAGCGACATGAGACTGATCGGCCCCGTGAGATACGAGATGACGGTGGCGACAGAAATGACGGCTGCAAGCGAGCTCCAGCCGCGGAAGAAGAACAGGAAGACGAATGACACGAGCAGATTGAACCACATTGCGTTGCGCGACACGCCATAGAGCGGGTGCACGCTACCGAACATCTTCGGCAGCGTATTGTTGCGCTCCATCGCATAGATCATGCGCGTGGTGGTGGCCATATACGTTGAGCCGGTGCCGCTCGGGCTTACGAATGCATCGACGTAAAGCATCAACGCGAGCCAGTTGAGGTTCAACGCCAGCGCGAGCTCTGCGAACGGAGACGCAAACGTCAAGTGATGCCAGCCTTTTGCGGCGTCGGAGGGGTTGACGGCTCCGATAAAGGC
>NZ_DATJJF010000119.1:0-12417 GCF_035492435.1 Trinickia sp. | reverse complement strand
GAAATCTCGATGCGATCTTCAATCCCCGATCCGTCGCTGTGATCGGGGCCTCGCCACGTCCCGGCAAGCTGGGCGCCATCGTGTGGGCACGCGTGCTGGCGGGGGGCTTTTCGGGGCCGGTGTGGCCCGTCAACCCCAAATACGACGAACTCGACGGCCGAGCGGCGTTCGGAGATACGGGCGATCTACTAGAGGCGCCGAGCGTCGCACTCGTGTGCACACCGAGCGACACCTGGCCCGATATCGTCGGCAAGCTCGGCCGGATCGGCACGCGCGCAGCGATCATCGTCGGCGATAGAAGGCTCGATGGCCTGCCGCAGAATGCGGATTGCACTGCTGTGAAAGCGACGCTCGAGGCCGCTCGCCCCCATCTGCTGCGCATCGTAGGCCCTGCGAGTCTGGGCGTCATCACGCCTTCGTTGCATGCGCAATTCGGCGCGCCGTGGTGCATGGCGAAAGAAGGCCGTGTTGCGTGGGTATCGCAATCGAACGCGTTGACGAATGCGGTCATCGGCTGGGCAAGCGCACGCGGCCTGGGATTCTCGCACGCGGTGGCGCTCGGCGACGAAGCGGACGTCGATGTGGGCGATGTGCTGGACTATCTGGCGAGCGACGCGGCAACGCGGGCCATCCTGCTCGAACTCACCACCGTGCGCTCGGCCCGCAAGTTCATGTCAGCGGCGCGCGCTGCCGCGCGCAATAAGCCGGTGCTTGTGCTGCGCACCGGCAAGGGCGACCCCGCCGATGCGCTTTACACGGCCGCATTCCGGCGCGCGGGCATGGTGCGAGTCGGCGCCATCGACGATTTGCTCGACGAGATTGAAACACTCGGTGTTGGGCGCATTGCCGCAAGCTCGAGTGCAACGCTCATCACAAGCGATCGCGGCGTTGCCGCGCTTGCCGCCGATGCGTTCGCCGCGGCGGGGGGCGCGCTGGCGCAATGGTCCGAGGAAGCGACTCGATCGCTTGCAACAGCGCTACCGCATGTGCGGCCCGGCAACCCGCTGCTGCTCGGCGACGACGCGCGCCCAGAGCACTTCGGCTGTGCGATGCAAGCCTTGGCACCGCACGACGAGACGGGGACCGCGTTCGTTATTCACGCTGCTTCGCACGCTGCACCGGTCGAGGAAGTCGCGCGCGTACTGGTCGACAATCAATCGATCGCTTACCGCGGCATGCTGACCTGCTTCTTCGGCGGGCTCGATGCCGAGCGGCGCGATGCGTTGCGCGCACGCGGTATCGCGGTGCACCCGACCCCGCAGCGGCTCGCCCGCGCATTCGCGCGTCTTGTCGAATATCGGCTCGGCCGCGAACTGTTGATGCAGACACCGCCGGGACTGCCCGCGCAAATACCGGCGTCCATCGAGGCGGTGCAGTTGCAAGTGCGTGCGGCTGTGGCGGCGGGGCAAACCGTGCTCTCGGGCAAAGCCGCGGCCGGTATTCTGGATGCGTTTGGGGTGGCGGTGGCAAGTACCAGCCTCGGTGAAGACACAGGGGGCGCAAGCGCGGGAATCACGGCGGTGCCGGTGCGGCCCGCCATCGAGCCTGCAGTGGCGCCACTACCGTTGGGGGCGGACAAGAAAGAAGCGGTCGTCGATATGACCGTCGAGCTTTGCGACGATGCGCAGTTCGGCCCCGTGTTCCGTTTCTGCGCAGCGTCCGCAGACGGCGTGTCGGCGCCATTTGTTATCTACGGCCTGCCGCCTATGAATGCCGTGCTGGCGCGCGAGGTGTTGTCCCGTTCCCGCTTTGCACAGCAGCGCCACGTTCCCGACGAGCCGTTGCTGACGGCCTTTACGGGCTTGTCAGAGGCAGTGTGCGCGATCGAGCAGATCGTTGGGCTCACGGCGGTGCTGCACGTTTTATCGACACGGGTGAAGCTCGTCGATCCGCGAATTCGCTTGGCGCCGTCGCGCGGACGACTCGCCATCGTGCCGTATCCGCGTCATCTGGAAGAGGCGGTCGAATGGTGTGGCGAGCAATTGACCATCCGCCCGATCCGCCCTGAGGACGAAGCGGCGCATGCTGCGCTGATCGCGGCTATGACACCGGACGATTTGCGTATGCGATTTTTCGGCAGTGTGCGAGGTTTCGATCACACGCAGCTCGCGCGTATGACGCAGATCGACTACAACCGCGAAATGGCGTTGATTGCGACGACCAACGATGCACACGGTGCGCAGCGAACGCTTGGCGTCGTGCGTATCGTCGTCGATCCCGACAACGAGTATGCCGAGTTCGCCGTTGCCCTGCGCTCCGACCAAAAGGGCAAGGGGCTCGGAAAACGATTGATGACGCGAATAATCGATTACGCGCGTGCGCGCGGCACTCGCTTCATGGTCGGAGAGATCCTGCGCGAAAACACCGCCATGCTCGCACTCGCCAAAGCGTGCGGCTTCGAACTACACCCGTCTGAGGATCCGGGTGTTGTCTCGGCTCGGCTTGCGCTTCAGCCTTCGCCGCACCCATGATCGGCCGTAAGGTCGCATGGGGGCGTTAGTGAAGAATCCACGCGGGCCGTGGCGATGGCAGTGTAACGGTGCTATGCGGCCAGCTTGGCTGCTGCTTCGTCGATTTGCGTGCGCGAAATCGATAGCTCCTCGAGCCACGCCTCAGCGTAGACAGCGCCCGTTTCACGTTCCAGGCGCGCGATCGTTGCGGCGTTGCGCGGTGCGTCCTTCGGTGTCGCAAGGAAGCGTTTGATCGATTCGCCCGCCTTGAACGCATCGAAAAGCGGGATGCGAATTTCGTCGGAAAGCGTGCGCGTCCATTGATACGGCTTACCGTTGAACGTCAGTGTGGGCGGCAATACGCGCTCCTTCCTCGCTGGCGCAACGAGCCCGTAGATCCTTGCCGCCTCGCCGATCTGCTCGGGCGAGAACAGCTCGTCAGGCGTGATGTCGAATTGCGTGATGTACGTTTCGATCGCCTTCATGGCAGTGGCACGGTCGTCGCGCGTTTTCTGCGCACGCTCGACGATGCCGCGCAGTTCGTCGGCTTCCTCGCTCGTAATGGTGAAGCTTGCCTGCTTCTGCTGAAGTTCAGTAAAGCGCTGGAATTCGGAGTCGGTCAAAAGTTTTGCCATGGATCGGGATCGGATCGACCGCGCTCGCGCGTCAGGCGCGAGGCGCGTTTCGGGGTTTGCGGTTTTGCGAAGGGCCGCCATTTTAGCGTTAGACGAACGCGCAATCCATAGGCACGCTTGTCGCGCAAGAGGGGCCCGCGCGCGAACTGCGCTCAGCTTGGCTTGTTTGGTGCTGGGTAGGCGAGCGTTCAACGAGGGGCCTAGCGCCCGGTCGAGTGGCCGCTTGCGGTGGACCCGGCCGATGTGCCGTCGGCGCCGCCCGCTCCATCGCCCACGCGATTGATCGTTCCCTGCGCAAGCGCAACAAGCGTTTCCTTGTCGCTGTCGACGACGTACACGCGGCATTGACAAGTCGCGTGGCCGCGCCCTGCGTAGACGAGTTCCGCTCGAGCCAGCAGGGCGCCGCGCACGGCGGGGCGCAGGTAATTGATCTTGTACTCGGCGGTGACAACGCGAGGCCCAAGTGCAATCGCGCCGGCGAAAGTCAGCGCGTTGTCTGCAAGGTAGCTGATCACGCCGCCGTGGACGAAGCCGTGTTGCTGTCTCAATTCGTCGCGAATCGGCAAGCGTAGTGTCAGCCCGTGCTCGCCGATCTGCACGAGCTCGGTGCCAAGCAGCATGCTGAACGGTTGCGCGTGCAATGCGCCGCGTGCGAGATCGAAAAAGTCGGTCATCGGGAGCCTCTCGGGGCTCGGCCCCGCGTCGTGTTCGTTCCACTCTAGGAACGGTTCGCGACGCACGCAAGAATTCGGTGCGACCTTTTATCAGGCAGCTCGATATTCGCGCACGCACCCAACGGTGTGCAGGCCGTCGGTCCTGCGAAGGGGGGCGATCGATCCGGTCTGGTCTGGTGGCGATCGGGCTCGCCAGTCCGGGAGTCGAAGGGAGCGACGCCAACCGCCTTGGCGCTCCTCGGAGCGCCGACGGGGCGTCGAGACGATTACGGCCTGGGGTTGGCGCGTGCGTCGGAGTCAGTCGGCAGCGACGCGTAAGCGGTGGCAAGGTGGTAGGGCGTCGTCGACGGCATGTCGGCCCGCGCGATTTCGCCGCCGGCCGTCTTGCATTCGTACCATCCGCGTGTATGAAGGAATCGGGCGCGAAACCGCTCGATCTGCGATCCGAGCGCGCGAGCGTCCGTTGGGGTCCGGCGTGTGGCAAGCGCGCGCAGGTATTCCGTTTGTGCCCAAATTCGTTGCGTCGGGTCCTGTACCGATCCGTCCTCGTTAAGCGCGGCGCAGACGCCGCCTGTCAGGGTGTCGACGCCATGGCGCTCTGCGAATTCGAACGCACGCTCGAGCGCCGCCGAGAGCCCGGATCCGTCGATGGCGCGGCCCGCCCGTGCAGCCAGAAAAAACCACTCGAACTGGTGCCCCGGCTCCAGCCGGTTGCCGGCCGTGCCGATCGGCAGTTCGGCGATCGCGCCAGTCGGCGTGTGGACGAACGCTCGTGCGACCCCTTCTGTGAGCCGTGCGAGCGCCGTCTCGAAGGCTGTATCGCCCGTTGCTTCGTGCGCGGCCAGATACGCTTCGGTCAAGTGCATCAGCGGGTTTTGCAGGAGGCCGCTTCGCACGGACGAAAAGCTTTGGTCCAGCGCCGCATGAAGCAGACCATCCGTTGCCGCGAAGCGAGAATCGATGAGCGAAGCCGTATCAGCGAGGACTTCGGCTGCGTCGCGATCGCCGGATGTTGTCAAATAGTGCGCACAAGCGAAGACGATGAAGGCATGCGTGTAAAGATCTTTGGTCGTGTCGAGCGGTGCGCCGGCTGCATCGATGCTGTAAAACCAGCCGCCGTGGTGCTCGTCGCGGAAATATTTGCGCAGCGATGCAAAAAGGGCTTGCGCGTGAGCTGCGTCGCCCGCAAGAGAAAAGACGAACAGCTGCCGTGCGCAGGCCATCGCCCGGAAGCGTGTGACGGGCAGCGGCGTATAGTCTTCGGCGTGCATTGCCTCGTAGGGCAACTGCATTGCCGGGCTAAAGCCAGGGCCGCGCCAAAGCGGCAGAACCGTCTGCGCGAAGTGCGTGTGCAATGCGGCGACTTGTGCCGCAATCGCGGCGGCAGGCTCGGTGGCGTTCGACATGGGCAGCGGGGCAGACTCGTAGATCGCTTGTAGATCGGGGCGCGTACCAGCAGTGCGCGAAGCGCCAAGGATAATTCAATTATGTCTTTCGACTCGGCATGCGGGCCCGAAATTCGGGGTTGGAGTCAACACGCCCAACACCGAAGGGCGGAAATGGAGCGTGCGTGTTGGCGTCCATGAACCAGGCGGGCGGCAGCCAACCGTATGAAACATGGAGGAAAACGGCGGGGCCGCATCGCGCGCGATGCATTCGATGGTGCCACTGATCGATCATGAGACAATGCCGCGTTCGCCGAACGCGCCAATCCAACAATGTATTGAACCAGATGGCGCGCGGGTGCGACTTATTCTCACGCTATGGCAGATTCCACCGCATCTTCGACTACGGGCGCTTCGCGCCCTGCCAACACCAAACGGCGCACGCGCGCAGCATCATCCGAAGGCGACAAGCGGCCGGCGCGCACTGCGCTCGCCATCGAGCAGCCTGCTCGGGCCGCCCGGTCGGCACGTGGCGACGACGCAGCGGCAGCCGGCGTGCCTCTCGATCTTTTGCCGGCCGATGACGCCCTTGGGGCTGGCCGCGCCACGGTCGTTGATCCGCGCCAGCGTACGCTGGATGGCTTCGAGACGCCTCCCGATCTTCTGGCGTCGCTCAGAGACCGCGCAACTTTGGGCGTGACGCCATCCACAGCGGTGGGCCAGGCATCCCCAGAGCGAGCGATGCCGCAACCGGCGGCCGGCGACGGGCAGATACCCGTTGCGGCGCTGGTTTTGGAGCTGGCAGAGCCTGAGGCGCAGATGCAAATACGGGCGGTAACAACTCAAGACCGCACGATCGACGCTCGTCCGACAGAACCTACGCCAACCGAACATCGGCAGACCGAAGGGCAATCGACCGAGGTGCAATCGTCCGGAGCTCTAGTAACCGAGGCTCAAGCAACCGAGCCTCAAGCAACCGAGCCTAGCCCCACTGATCCTCAGACGTCCACCCAGCCGGCGGTCGTCGAGCCGCCGCTGGCCTTGCACGAAGAACCGAGCCGGCTGCCGCCGCGAAGTGACAAACCGTCAACTGCGAAGTCGACACGGGGAGCGTCGACGCGTCGGCCAGCACCGGCTCAACCACTGGCGGTGCCAGCTGCGGAATTCATCCGTCCGACGGCCACGGAATCGACCTCGCGGCCCACGGCCGGCAAGACAGCCGTCGACGAGTTGGCGCAAGCGGTGGCCGCACTGCAAGCTGCGCTGGCTGAGGAACATCGTGCGGCGCGCGAAGCTCGTCGGCTGACGACCAGGCTCATCGCCATCGCGACGGGCGTTTTGTTTCTCGTGCTGCTGGCCGGTATCGCGCAGACGGTTGTGACCGTGCGCGCGGCGCACGCAAGCGCGGTGGCGCAAGAAAAGACCGGGGCGCTGTTGCGCGCGCAGCAGACCGAACTCGCTGCCTTTATCGATGAGGCCTCGGTCGCTTCCGCCGACGTCCACAAGGCGGCCGACGCGCTGGATGCCAAGCTGGCTACTCTCCCTCAGCCGCCCGCGGCTAGACGTGCGCCGCGATTCGCGCACTCGCGTCGAAGCACCGATCGATCGCATACGGCTACGGCTGCTGTCATGCCTCTTGATTGACGTCCTCCCCGCCTCAGCCTGCGGCTGCCGCGCAAGGCCCGGGAAGAGCGGGGATCCAGCGAGACGGACACGTCCGACCGCGAGAACGTTACGGCGTTACGGGCGGTATTGCGATCTCGATCAAGCGTCGAGTCGCACACGTTGCACGACCATTCTCTAATTCCAAGACCTGCAACACCTTTCGGCCCCGTGCGAGCACTACAGCACGAACAGGTTTGGGAAGAAAACGAAACGCTTCGTCGACCTCATCGAACCCTACGGTGCTTTGCCGGTGAGCACGAACCATCCCACCGTTGCCGGCGGCGTCCACGTCGACTTAACGAAAAACCATGACGGCGACATCGATTCTCGTCACGGAACCGATGCCGCCATCTTGTTCTGAGTGGCCGTGCAAGGATACGATTAAACGTTTGCGCGATCGCACAAAATTGCCGAGTATCCTGACTTCTCGCACATTTTGGGCGCCCCCGTTTTCCTGTCCGACAACGACGATGCCAACCATGCAGTCTTCAAATTCGCCCATTCGGATGTGGGCGTGGCTCATTTGCCTTGCTGTTGGTGTGCTCGCGGGGTGCGCGGCCCAGCCAGCGCCCGTTGCCGACGTTTCCGCGGTAACTTCGGTGCCGCCCAAGCACCGCTGGACGATGGCTGAAGTTTCGGATTCCTATGTATTCGGCTATCCACTTGTCGTCATGGCGAGCGCGCGCGCCCAAGCGAGCGCTCCGGGTTTTGCCGGCATCAACACCTTGCATCGGGCGAGCGGACTATCGGCCTCTAAAGATCATCCGGGGCGGTCGGAGCAGGCCGAGCTCGATACCCTGGCATCGTTCGCCTGGGTCGACCTCACGGCGGAGCCCATGCTGCTCGTTTTGCCCGTCACGCAGGGCGACTATCTCGACGCGCGCGTGCTCGACATGTGGACGAACGTTGTTTGGTCGACGGGCTCGCTCGCGAGCGAGCGCACCCCGCAGGGCGGGTTGAAGAAGGCGAGCATGATCGCGTTCGTGGCACCGGGCTGGGATGGCACGCTGCCGAAGGGCGCCGAGCGTGTTCAAGCTCCGGGCAAGACGCTTTGGCTCTCAGTGCACATCGCCGCTGCGGGTCCGCGCGAGCTCGCGGGGGCACGCGTGTTGCAACAGAAAGTTGGCCTGATGCCGCTATCGATGTTCGATGCCGAAGACGCTCGGCGCGAGCGCTTCAAGCATGCGAAAGGGACGAAAGGGACCGAGCACAGCATGGCCGCCGAGCACGCCGCCGCTGGACGTGAAAGTACTGAAGATCGCATCCCGCCGTCGTTCGCAGATACGCCGGCTGGCCAGATGGTCTCTGTCGCGTCGCTGGATGCTGGCGCATTTTTCAGCCGGCTAGCCGACGCCTTGAAAGACAATCCACCGTCCCCCGCCGATCCGCATGCGTTGTCGATTCTGGCCGATTTGGGCGTCAAACCCGGCGAGCCTGTGAATTTGCCGAGCGACGCGGCAGACGCCATCGCCGCCGGTTTGGCCGACGGGCGCACTCGAATCGCAACGGCTCCCGACAACGCACTGTCGGCCCAAGGATGGGTGTGGCTCGGCGACGGGGTCGGCCATTACGGAGATGACTACTTGTTGCGTGCTTATGCTGCATATACCAGGCCAGATAGCGGTACGAAGGACGATGAAGTGATCGCTTCGGCGAGCGAGGATGCGCAAGGTCAGGCACTGGACGGCAGCTACCGGTATGTGCTGCACTTCCCTGCGGGCGGTCTGCCGCCCGCGCGAGGGTTGTGGACGCTGACGGCATACACGAAGGACGGCGCGCTGGTTGAAGGCCGCCTGCCGCATCGTTCGATCGCATCGCGCGACGCCGTGCGCCGCAATGGTGACGGTTCGGTCGATATCTACGTGCAGGCGAGTTCGCCGGGACGCGCCCGGCAGTCAAACTGGCTGCCGGCGCCGGACGGCCCGTTCGAGCTTGTCATGCGGCTTTACGCGCCACGGCCGGCCGTGGCCGATGGTAGCTGGGCGCCGCCTGCGCTCGTGCGTCACTGATCGGAGGGGGGATGTCGAGCGAGACGAAGGCTGGGATGACGAAGACGCTCGTCAAGGTACGCGAGGCCACACGCTCGCGCCGCGCGCGCCATGTTGCAGTCGTGGGCGTCGTCGCGATTGCGATATATGGCCTGCTCGGCTTTTTCGTGGCGCCGCCGCTCATTCGGCATATCGCCGAAGGGCAACTCAGCGACGCCCTCGGCCGACCGACTCGCATCGAGCGTGTAGCGCTCAATCCTTACACCTTGCGGCTCGAATTGGACCGGTTGCACGTTGCCAACGCCAGTGGTGCGGGCGATCTGATTAGCGCGGAGCGCTTGTTCGTACGGCTCTCGTGGTTTTCGTTGCTGCGCTTCGCACCGATCGTCACCCAAGTCAAACTCGATTCGCCACGCGCGAATATCGTTCGCTATGAGGCGCAGCGCTTCAACTTCAGCGATATCGTCGAGAAGTTTTCGAAGCCTTCGAAGCCGTCGAAGCCGTCGACGGGACCTGCGCTTTTCTCGGTCTCGAACATCGATGTCGAGAATGGTCGCATCGACTTCGACGATCGACTGACCGGCGTCAAGCACGTCATCGATCAGCTCTCGCTCGGCGTGCCGTTCATCGCGACGCTGCCGTCGAAAACCGATATTTTCGTTGATCCGCGCTTCTCGGCTCGCATCGATGGCAGCCCGCTTCGCATTGTCGGCAAAACCAAGCCGTTCGTGGCCTCGCGTGAATCTGACGTCGAACTCAAGTTTGCCGATCTGGACGTGCCGCAGCTCTGGTCGTATGCACCTGCACGTTTGCCCGTGAAGGTGCAGGACGGCAAGTTGGCCGGCGATCTCTCGCTGCACTTCGTGATGACAGGTACCACACCGGCGCTGACGGTGACAGGTACGCTCGATCTCGCCAACGCAAACATCGTCGATGCGCAAGGCGCTCCCTTTTTCGCAGCGCGCTCGCTGCAGGTGGCCGCAGATTCGCTCGAGCCTTTGCGGCAGATCTATCATTTCGACACAATCCGCCTCGATCAGCCGTCACTGCACCTTTCGCGTGACCACGCAGGCGAGCTTAACGTGACGGGCATGTTGGTGTCGTCTTCTGCCGCGCCGCGCGCATCCGCGGGCGCTGCGCTCACAACGCCGAGCGCGTCTTCGGCGTCGGATGCTGCGGCCACGGGGCAACCGGCAGCACCGCTCGATTTGGCGATCAAGCATTTCGAACTGAATGACGGCGCCATCGCGCTCGACGATCACGTTCCGCGGCAGCCCGTTTCGCTCGGGCTCACGCAATTGTCCGTGGCACTCGATGATGTTGCGACGCTCTCAAAGGCCCCGGCGCGCTTCAATGCTCACACGGCGCTCGCGCAGGGCGGTACCCTGTCGGCGACAGGCTCTTTCGGTATTGCGGCCAAGACCGCCGACGCGAAGATAGTCGCCGACGCGTTGCCGCTGGCGCTTGTCGAACCCTACTTGAGCGGTGTCACGGCCGCGCGCATCGATGCCGGCACGCTGGGCTCCAACCTCGCGCTCAAGGCGGACTGGTCGAAGGCACCGTTCGATGTACAAGTCGGGCAGAGCAATGTGACGCTGAAATCCGTCAAGGTGACGGGGCCGCCCATCGTCGCCGAGCGTAATGCGCCCGCACCTGCCATTGCTTTGGACGAAGGGCAGCTTGTGCTGAACAGAATCGATCTCGCCGAGCGCAAGGCCGACATCGCTAGCGTCGATGTGACCGGGCTCTCGGTGACGGGTGCGAGGTCGAAGGACGGACGCATCGATCTCGCTGCACTTGCCGCAGCGCCGGGCGGCGAGCGCGCTGCATCAGGCAACGGGGCGCCGCGGGAGGAGGAAAACCACGGGCGTCGACGCGAAGCTCTGCATCGGGAGGGTGAGCTCGGCGCCAAGAATGCGTCTACCGCAGCCGGTGGGCAGCCGGGCTGGCGCTACACGATCGGCGAACTGAACTTGAAGAACGGGACGCTCGAATTCGTCGACCAAACCCCACTGCGCCCGGCGACAGTCCGACTGTCGTCGATCCAGCTCAATCTGCGGGGCCTGAGCGATGACATAAGGCGTCCGCTGCCCGTGAAGCTCGCAGCGATGCTCAATGGCAAGGGCTCGCTCGAGGCTTCGGGCACGGTCTCGCCGAGCCCGCTCGAAGCAGCGCTGACGCTGCATGCGAACCGGCTCGATGTTGCACCGCTCGCGCCGTACATCGGTGAGAGCCTGAGAGCGACGGTCGCTAGTGCCTTGCTGAGTGCCTGGGGTGACGTGAAGGTCGCCGATGGGAACCATGGCATGAGCGCGTCTTACCGCGGCGGCGCGGCGCTGCTCGATGTTCGGCTGCTCGACCCCGCGAATTCCCAGCAGCTCGCCGGCTGGCGCTCGCTGGCGGTGTCAGGGGCGAACGTCCGTTATGGCAGAGGCGACGCCGATATCGACATCGGCCGCATCACGTTCTCGCAGTTTTCTGGCGGCGTGCTGCTTGATTCACAAGGCCGGCTGAATATCAACGCCGTGCTGCATCACCCACCCGCCGAAACGCCTGAGAGCGTGACGCATCGTGACAGCTCGACTGTTGCGACAAACCCGCGACCGGCGCCTGCAGCGTCACAGCGGCCACCGGTACGTGTGCGTATTGGTGAAATCGTGCTGCAGCAGGGGCACGTCACCTACACGGACAACTTCATCAAGCCGAATTACAGCGGCAATCTCGTTGATATTACCGGCACGATCGGCGCGTTTGGCACCGACGGACGTGAGTCCGCACCGGTCGATGTCAGTGCGAGGCTCGCCCGCAACGGTCCAATGTCGATTCGCGGCACCGTGAATCCGCTTGCGCAAAAGCCGTCACTTGATTTGAGCGCGAGTGCGCACGACATTCAACTGCAAAACCTGACGCCGTACTCACTGAAGTACGCCGGTTATCCGGTCACCAAGGGCACGCTTAACGTCGATTTGCAATACAAGCTTGCCGACGATGTGCTGAAGGCAAACAATCACATTTTTGTGTCTCAACTGACTTTCGGCGAGCATGTCGAGAATGACACGGCGACGAAATTGCCGGTGAAGCTCGCCATCGCGCTGCTGAAAAACCGGCGTGGAGAGATCGACGTGAACATTCCGGTGTCAGGGTCGCTGTCGAACCCGGAGTTCAGCCTCGGTGGACTGATTTGGAGTGCGGTGTTGCATTTGGTCGAGAAGGCTGTGACAGCGCCGTTCACGTTGCTCGCGAACGCGCTTGGCGGCGGCGACAGCACAGCGGCTGAAGCTGAGCAATTGAAATATGTCGTGTTCTCGCCTGGCTCCACTGCGCTCTCCACCGCTACGCGCGGCAAAATGGATACGATTGCGAAACTACTCGCCGACAAGACAGAAGTGAAGCTTGAGCTCACGGGCTGCGTCGATCCCGCGATCGATACGCCGGGCTTACGGCTTGCCTACGTGGACGATCTCGTCAGGCAGCAGAAGGCACGGGCGCAGGCTGGGCAAAGCGCTCACGTCGATGCTTCGAATGTGAAGGTCGACAAAAGCGAGTACAGCGATTACTTGAAAAAGGCGTACCGCGAAGCCGATTTTGACAAGCCACGCAATTTCATCGGGCTCACGAAG
>NZ_DATJJF010000118.1:0-4608 GCF_035492435.1 Trinickia sp. | reverse complement strand
ATCGTTGGTGTGATGTTCTCGCGGATACCCGTGAACATCTGCCGTGGCAACGTCGTTTGTTCCGCACCTGCGAGAAACAGCGTGACGACTACTTCGTCGAACGACGTCGCGAACGCGAACAGCGCACCGGAAATCACGCCCGGCGCGATGACGGGCAACGTCACGCGGAAGAAGGTGCGTGTCGGATTCACGCCGAGCGATAAACTCGCTCGTACGAGGTTGCCGTCGAAGTTTTGCAGGGTTGCGCCGACCGTCGTCACGACGAACGGCACGCCGAGCGCTGCGTGAGCGAAGATCAGCCCGACATACGTGTTGGCAAGTCCAAGCGGAGCGAAGAAGAGATACATGCCGACGCCCACGACGATCACCGGTACGATCATGGGCGAAATTAGCACCGCCATCAGCAACGCCTTGCCACGAAAGTCCGCTTTCGCGAGCCCGAGCGCTGCCAGCGTGCCGAGCACCGTTGCCACGATCGTCGCCGACGGCGCGACGATGAAACTGTTTTTTGCCGCCATGCGCCATTCTGTCGACGTCACCAGGTTCTCGTACCAACGCAGGGACCAGCTCGGAATCGGATACACAAGAAACGAGCTCGAAGAAAACGAGAGCGGAACGATGGCGAGCACCGGTAGCACCAAGTACAGCAGAGTAAGCACGGCGAACCCACGCAACGCAAAGTACCATGTACGCTCGATGAGCGACGCATGCGGTGCGAAAAGCGGTTTCGAGAATTTCATCGTCAGCTCGCGAGCAAAGGTCTTTTTGGACTGCGTCTTTCGAACGATTCGGTCACACGCTCAAAGGCTCGGCTGGGCTCGCGCAAACCTGCGGTAAACCGCGTAAAGCACGAGGGTTGCGGCCAGCAGCAAGCCGCCTAGCGCGCATGCCATGCCCCAGTTGATCGTCACGTTCGTGAAATAAGCGACGTAGTAGCTCACCATCTGATCGTCCGGTCCGCCCAACAGAGCGGGGGTGATGTAGTAACCGATTGCAAGAATGAAAACGAGCAACGCACCCGCGCCGATGCCCGGATAAGTTTGCGGAACATACACGCGCCAGAACGCGGAAAACGGGTGACTGCCGAGCGAGACGGCCGCGCGCTGATAAGTCGAAGGAATGGATTTCATTACGCTATAAAGCGGCAGAATCATGAACGGCAACAATATGTGCGTCATCGATACATAAACTCCCACGCGATTGAACAGCAGCGCGAGCGGAGCGTTTGTCAGACCGGCCGCCTGCAACGCGCGATTGACGAGCCCTTCGTTCTGCAGCAGCACGATCCAGGCGGCGACGCGCACGAGAATCGATGTCCAAAACGGAATCAGTACGAGAATCATCACCAGATTGGCTCGACGCTCGGTGAGCGTCGAGATCCAATAAGCGAGCGGATAACCGAACAACAACGCCGCCAGGGTGACCACTGCGCTGATCACGAAGGTGCGTTCGAAGACGGCCAGATAAATCCGTTGGTCGGCGTCGGTCCGTTCTATGTGGCCAAAAGCATCTTGGCGATGGTCGAGCGCGGAGAGCAGATAAAACGGCGAGTAGCGGGAGCCGTTCTTCGCGATCGCGCGCCAGTAGCGCACGTCGCTCCACCGCTCGTCGACGTCGATCAGCATCGCGCGGACTTGAGCTGGCGTGAGGTCGCTACCGGCCTCGCCCTTGAGCGGCATTGCGCGCGCCGTCTTCGCAACGAGCGAGCGAAAGCCCGCAATCTCCACGTTGAGCCGGCGCGCGAGTGCACCAAGTGCCTCGCTGCCGTCGAGGGAAGTCAAGTCGCCGGCGAGTGCCGAGTAAGCCGCATCAGGCGGAACGCTTTTGCGATCCCAATCGCGTAATTGCGCGAGCGTTTTCGGCAGAGCATCGGCGACTTCGGGGTTCTCAATCGCGCGCGTGAGCAATGTGGCAATCGGCACGACAAAGATCAGCAGCAAAAAAATGGCGAGCGGTGCAATCAGCAGCAGCGCCGTCGCCCGCTTGCGTGCGTGGGCGACTTTGAGCTCGCGTCTGAGCACAGCCATTGACGCGGCGTCTCGGTCGCCCGCGATCGTTATCGTGTTCACGTTCATCTCCTGCCCTGCCTGCGCTGGGGCGTTCGTCGCACCGTCCGCATGGTGCGCACGGCGCGGTCCCACGTGAGGCATCACACGTGTTGCGTCCGTGCCCTCGACGATCGTGTCATTTCGATGCCCACGACGCAAAGCGTTGCTCGAGCTCGTCACCGTGATCGGTCCAGAACGACAAATCTTGCAGCACCGCGTTCTTGCCGTTTGCCGGCGAGTTCGGCAGATTCGCGAGTGTTTTCTGATCCAGCGATTGGATCGCTTGTCGATTGACGGGACCATAGGCGATATGCTGCGCATAAATCTCTTGCGGCTTCGGCGAAAGGGTATAGCTGATGAATTGCTCGGCGGCTGCTTTGTTCGGCGTGCCCTTCGGAATGACCCAATAGTCGAGGTCGTAGATGCTGCCGTTCCAGACGACCTTCAGATTTTTGCCTTCGCGCTGCGCCGCATCGATACGGCCATTGAACGCCGACGACATAACGACGTCTCCGGCGACGAGAAACTGCGGCGGCTGCGCGCCCGCCTCCCACCACTGAATGTAAGGCTTCAACTCGCCAAGCTTCTTGAATGCACGGTCTTGGCCCGCCTTCGTCGCAAGCACTACATAGACGTCCTTCGGTGCCACGCCGTCGGCCATTAGCGCGAACTCGAGGTTGCCGCGCGCGCCCTTGCGCAAGGCTCGCTTGCCGGGAAACTTCTTCACATCCCAGAAATCGGCCCAGCCGCTCGGCGCGGTTTTCAACTTGTCGGCGTCATAGGCGAGCGCCGTCGACCAGACGAAGAAGCCCACGCCACACGTGTGCGGCGACTCGGAGATGAGGTCGGACTTGTTCGCAATCTTCGACCAATCGAGCTTCTCGTAAAGTCCCTCGTCGCAACCACGGCCGATGTCGCCCGATTCGACTTCCACGACGTCCCAGTTCACATGCTTGGCCTCGACCATCGCCTTGATCTTCGCTGTCTCGCCGTTGTATTCGACGGCGGTGATCTTGTCGCCCGTCTTCTTTTCGAACGGCTGGTAATAGGCAACTTTCTGCGCTTCGGCGTTGGCGCCCCCGAAATTCACGACAGTCAGTTCGGCAGCGGTGGCGCCGCCCACGCCAAGCAACCACGAGATGGCGAGAACAGCCGGCGTAACGACAGCACGGCGCGTCAGTGTGTTGCGGTGGTTCATCTTAGTCTCCTTATTCTCGACTGCGTGGATGGTCCGCCGGCACACACCATTACCGGCATTGGTACACCAAGAGTGCGATGCGGGCGGGCCGCAGCGCAGAAGGGCGACGATGGCGCTCCATCAACATGCCGAATCGCGAACTCGTGCAAACATCAAGCAAATACGCGCAGGTGCTCGGCAGCGAACTCGAGCGCAACGGACACACCGGGTGCGAAGGTTTCGAGCGCCTCCGCTCCAAGCGGAATCTTGACCAGGCATTCGTCCTGCTGAGGCACGGCGCACCGCATCCGCACGTGATCGCCGAAATAGATGAGCCCTCGAATCTCGCTTGCGAGCGTGTTGGCACCGTGGCGTCCGTTCATGCTGCTATTGCTCGCACCACCGTCTGCACCGGCGGCAAGCCTCAACCGCTCGGGGCGAATACATGCAACTGCCGGCGTGCCGACGCGTGCGTCTGCGATGTTGCGACCGACGACGTGCGTGCCGTCGTGCAGGCGCAGGCGGCAAAACTCGCCGTCGATGTCGTCGATTGTCCCGCGCAGCCGGTTGCTATCGCCGATGAAGTTCGCGACAAACTCGTTGCACGGTGACTCGTAAAGGCGGTTGACCGTATCCAGCTGCTGCACGACGCCCTTGTCGAACACGGCCACGCGGTCTGACATTGTCAATGCCTCGCCCTGATCGTGCGTCACGTAGACGAACGTCAAACCCAGCTTGTCGTGAAGGGCCTTCAGTTCGTATTGCATGTGCTCGCGCAGTTGCTTGTCGAGCGCGCCGAGCGGTTCGTCCATCAGCACAAGCCGCGGTTCGAACACGAGTGCGCGCGCAAGTGCGATGCGTTGCTGCTGGCCGCCCGAGAGCTGAGCCGGATAGCGCTTCGTAAAACTGTCCATGCGTACCATCTTGAGCGCATCCGCCACGCGCGCCGCGCGTTCCGTGACGCTCATCGCGCGCACGGTCAGGGGGTATTCGACGTTTTGCGCCACAGTCATATGAGGAAAGAGCGCGTAATTCTGGAACACCATGCCGATGTTGCGCTTATGCGGCGGCACGCTATTGAGCAAGCGGCCGTCGAGCCGGATCTCGCCGCCGGTCGGAAATTCGAATCCGGCCAGCATCATCAGACACGTCGTCTTGCCTGAGCCGGAAGGCCCAAGCAACGTCAAAAACTCCCCCTGGTAGATATCGAGGTTGAGTCCCTTGACTACGAGCGTCTCACCGTCGTACGTCTTGCGTACCTCACGAAAGCTAACGATCACCTCATCCGTTCTCATCGAGTCGGTCTCCGGCATCGCCCGATTGGCATCTATTAAGATGCGCCACGCGCACGGCATTTTCAATCCAGATAATCTGCTACGGCCA